>CAZJHC010000282.1:0-5259 GCA_964545645.1 uncultured Saprospiraceae bacterium | reverse complement strand
AGAGGATCGATTTGACTATCTATTGATAGAGAGTACAGGAATCAGCGAACCAGTCCCAGTAGCACAAACATTTACGTTTATAGACGAAGAAAACAATATAGACTTAAGTAAATTTAGCTACGTAGATACAACGGTTACCGTTGTAGATGCCTTTAATTTTTTTAATGATTATGGTAGTCCAGAGCGATTAGCAGATCGAGATCTTACAGACATCGAAGAAGATGAACGTACGATAGTTAACTTATTGACAGATCAGGTTGAATTTGCCAATGTCATCATACTTAATAAAATAGATTTAGTCCCTAAGGATCATCTTGGCATACTGCGTAGCACACTATCCAAATTAAATCCTTCTGCCAAAATCATAGAAACTAAGTTTAGTAAAGTTGATACTTCCGAAATATTAAACACAGGATCATTCAACTTTGAAGAAGCAGAATTAAGTGCACTCTGGCAAGAAGAATTAAATAAAGAAGAACATACTCCTGAAACAGAGGAATATGGCATCAGTTCTTTTGTATATCGACGCAAACGCCCTTTTGATTCTAATAGATTCTGGACTTTTGTTCAAGAATCTTTTCCGCATAATATCATTAGGAGCAAGGGTTTATTTTGGATATCATCCAGACCCAATCAAGCCCTATCATGGGGACAAGCAGGAGGTTCGCTCAGAGCAGACAATGCAGGCACATGGTGGTGCACGATGCCCTTTAGTGAGAGAATTCGCTACGTAGAATTCGTCGATAACAAAGATCTCATTGAAGCTTCATGGGATGCGACATTCGGAGATAGAAAAAATGAACTTGTCATCATAGGTCAAGACTTAGATCAGGAGAAGATTTCTCAAGCTCTAGACGAATGTCTTGCAACAGAGAAGGAAATGGAGCTTATAAGTTGGAGACATGGAAATGATGATTCTTGGCCAATCGCCAGGATTACTCTCTAACAATGTAATTGAAGCCACTATCTACATTTTATAAAAACCATTGCTGCATACGATACTCTATGTTTGAGATATTAAAAACCTACGTTCTTACAATAGTATTCTCGCTTACGGTCTTTCTACTCCATTCACAAGCCAATTTGTCTTGGGATGTTTTGAGTGACGTGAGCTTTGAACAGCAGCAACTGGATGATTCAGATGCCTATTGGTTAGTACCCACATTTGGAGACATCATCAATCTCTATGATAGACAGGAGATAGTGATAGAAGGCTATCTCATTGTAATAGATATACAAGATAACTTCTGTGTACTATCCAGATATCCTTATACCTCGTGTTTTTTCTGTGGTGGCGCAGGCCCTGAGACCATAGTAGAATTGAGCTTTGAGAATCAGCTCGAGGAAGTACGTATGGATCAGAGAGTTCGAATCCAAGGAAGGTTAACACTCAACAAAATGGACATTGAACATTTTAACTACATCATAAGCGATGCTCGGATCATCAATTAATCAGCATCCGGGGCAACATATGTTTCTATGACAATTACGATACCTTCTTTTAAATCTCTAATTAATAGCAAATCAGATTTCTTTGGTGCCATGGCAAGTAGCTTATGCATGTTACATTGCCTTATAACACCAGTTCTTTTCGCTGCTCAAGCCACATCTCTAAACTGCTCAAATATAGGACCCTCTTGGTGGAAGGCTATCGATTACGTCTTTTTGGTAATTGCTCTATTAGCTATTGTTTATACTGCTAAGTCGACAGTCTCCAAATGGATTTCTTCAGCCTTATACACGACTTGGGCAACCATGACTTTTCTCATACTCAATGAGTCATTTCATCTGGTCAATATACCTCATACCATCATCTATATTCCGGCCATTATTCTCATCTCTCTTCACATCTACAATAGGTGGTATTGCAGATGCCAAGGAGTTCATTGCTGCATGCCATAGCACCAATTTATAGCGGTCATCAAATCGGTATAACATGCTCTTGATGCAGTGTAATCTATAGTCTGATCCTCATATACTTAGGTGCCTTGAGTGTTCAGAACCTATCAGCAGGCTACCTACACACCAGTGTTAATGTCAACTCTTCAGACGTCACCTCTCTTTCCTTCTCATTGATAGGGCGATCAAACAAATGATGCAAGTTGTTGCCTGCAAGATCTTCCAGTTGATGTGCTACATGTATTGTATATACTCCTTTCTTCCACTTATCAGCAGGTATAAAATGAATTGAAGAAGTTAGGCTATCATAAGATAGTTTGCCCTCTACTCTATCTCCATCAAGCCAAACACTAAACGCATCCAAAAGGCTCCCATAATCCAAGTATTCATTACATGTGATCATTAAAGTCTGATGGGTATCTGACTGTAGCATAGGTACATCCCAATCAGAAATAATAGGTTTAGTCCTATCGGATCCTGTGGTGGTAAAAGTATGCCTTACAGATTGTTTAATGGGTACTCCCGTAGCATCCTTGAGCGTATGTGCTATCTGTAGTGTATACTCACGATAAGGCTCAAAGACACTACCCAAATATCGATTAGGGCCTAATAATCTCTTTTGTCGACCGGGTTCTATCCATACTGTGAGCAACATACCATCTTCAGATAGCAAAGGAGCTCCCAATTCTAATATAGATCGATCTATAGGAATTCCTTCTTGATCCAAAAAATTGATATGCTCATAAATCCTAACCGGATTAACAGGCTGAGAGAACTTGATATACCATTTTAGAATATTAGCTGGCACTTCTTTGACTGATGGATAAATATCCGTGACGGCCATAACCGTTTGATCCTTGCTTCTCGCTATCTCAAAATGAAAATATTGATCATTATAAACCAGGGTATAAGGTGTCTCTTGATCAAAAGGCACCGTGGGTTTGAAAGTAATATAGGCCCCATCTATGTTGACGGTTCCGATTATAGCTGTGGTCTCACGTAATAGCTCAAAGTCCGAAATCGCTCCATTGATCACCTTTATATCTGACGAGACCTGTGCACTGGACATCCGTACATGGGTAGTGCTATAATCAAGGTTGTCTGGAGCGTGTTGACCATCAACCGCCAGAGACCCTACCAATAAGAGACTACCTAAAATTATATATCTCAATGACTATTGCTAATTATAACCAGCGATTATTGCTTGTCTTTAACGCCAAAGTACCATGTGCATCACGCTGAATCAAGACAAAAGTAGACTCGTTTAGTTTATCCAATTGTTGCACATTGACAAATGGCAAGTTGATAAAATCAATGCCCGCTGTTCCTGCACGTTCTTGTACTTTCTCTGAAAGAGAATCACCAAAATTCTCAATATCAGAAACTTTTATTTTCATTAGAGCTCTATTAGTATTTGCCATCAGGATATAGCGCTGGCCCTCTTTTTCCATTTCAATGATATCAAGAGGGGTATTCCAATTGCCCAATTCGGCCACGGTCCTTGCTTTGGTGTGCTTACCATCTTCTAAACCATCTACGGGAAAGACCACTAACGGCGTACAAGTATAGCTGGCGAGTATCTGTTGTTTATTATTTATAGTAATTGGTGTAAAGGTTTTGATCGGAGCATTAGTCTCATATTGCCCGTGTGCCGCATGATATATCTCCAATGAGCTCTGCAAGTCATCATCAGAGAAAGGAAATGATATCGCCCTAAATGTCGAAGCAAACTCGGCATTACTCAAACCACTGACCATTACTTTTCCATCTGTATATCTCAAATCGGAGATGGCCCACTGCCTAAGGGATCTGCCACGTCTATCTTTTGCATCTACGCCTATGGCATTCTTTAATTCTGTTTTAGAGTAGCTGACTTCCTCTATACTCAATGGTTCCAAAGTATTGTTATTGACAAGGAAGAGTAAAGACTTGCCTGAACTATGATTGACAGCGATATAAACATTTTCAGTGACGGGGTCAACCGCCATGTCTATGATCTGAAATTGATCACTTGTCGTACCCAAAAGGCTACTAAGTTCTTTCTCTAAATCATCTATCGCCATATCATCGTTGATCGCCTTTGACTGGTTGGAAAGATCTATTGCTACTATCTGAGCTGCCTCACTATCTCCGATAAAGAGAATGCTCTCAGGGCCAAATACCATGGCGTGCATACTCTCAATACCTGGATCACCAGTAATAAAATCCTCTGTATAGCTATTGGACCATACTATTGTACTGGTCATCATGGCACATAGAAAAAGTAAGCTTATCTGTCTCATTATTGATATTTTATGATTTTATTGAATTGATTCTTGAAAATAAACCAAACACCGGAATTATAGTTGTCGGCTACGGCACAATTATACTATAGCAACAGATGCTTTTGGGTGATAACATCCTATATAGCATCCCATATCTATACTTATACTAATAATTCTCATGCTTTCGCCAGGCTCGAGTGACGAACAAGAACAAATAAAACCTTATTAATGACATTAAATCACCCTATGGAACGCCACATCTGATTGGTCTGAATAGTCTTGACTTGGTCGAAGTAAAAAGAAGTCAGCTCTATTCCAGTATCTCTTTCATCGTCAGCAACTCCTGCGATAAGATATCTGTCCATACCATCTCATCAGTCTCGGGCACTTTATACTTAGATGTCGTATCCCAATCATGATTGAGGATCTTATCCCAACCTACATGCACCTTAGTCCATAGCAATGGTCCGTTATAGATGGCATTGTTAACGCCCTTATAGAGGTAATGGTAACTGTCAGATTTTTGGTAGATATCTCGATCTATGGCGTTGCGGAGTTTATTCCAAAGTTTTTGATCCCCAAACTCCTTGGCAGCCATCATGCCTGTCATCGTCGCCAATGGTGAGGGGCCTGCTTCTGGATCTTCTTTGACATAGGCAAAGGGGCCTATAGACTTAGTAAAGTGATCTCTCCACACTGGATACAAACGCTCGTTGTACTCAGGTTCAAATGGACGTAAGAAGGCCATCGTCCATGCATTGGTATATCCTGACAGCATTGGATTACAAAACTGCATATCGGACTGATACATCTTGAGATAAAACCCAAAATCCTCGTCAGTCATCTTTTCTTTGATAAAATCGATCGTCCAGCGAGCTTCTTTATCGGCATAGTTGGTGCCATATAGCTTATCATAAACCATGAGGCTCAGTAGGCTAATCGAATTGCACTGAGCAAAGTAGCGTCCTGGCTCGCAGTCGGCCCCTTCATGCCTGCCTTCAGCATGATGCTTACGCATCTCAGCGATGATCTTGTTAGTCATCCAAGTATACTCCCTACTATACGCCTCATCCCCCGATATCAGTTGGTAGAGACC
>CAZJHC010000281.1:0-5265 GCA_964545645.1 uncultured Saprospiraceae bacterium | reverse complement strand
TGAAACAACAAACACTACCCTTTAATCTATTCCTTAATTATAAGTACTAATACTTAATTATACTTATTATTAATGCTTTCGTCTTAAATTGGGAGTGGGGAAACAACGAGTTGAGTTCCTCTTAATCCTCTTGACTCACTTAATATAGGCTAATAAATCAATCGAAATTGTATCCATAGATAATGCATTATTAAGCATTATTACTTAAACGAATTTCCATTATGTATTCTCACAAATACCCACTCATATGTGAACTAATAAAGTATGTGGCTGCGTTTTTGCATTAGAATCTTTATTTTTAAAGATAAATTCAGCTAAGATGAGCACACAAGATGGCAAGGATTTCATGATGACTATTGATAGAGTTGGTACAGAAATATCAAGTAGTGCTGAAAATGCTTCTTCATTCCTACAAGAAGTTGGTATCATCGATGCCCATGGTGATTTGACAGAGGCTTACGAGAATTTATGTATACCAAACGATCAGGATTAGTTCTTGGTTTTCATGGCTGTGACAAAACTGTTGCGGAACAAGTAATCTCAGGTCAAGAAGAATTGAATTTTAGCATCAATAGACATGATTGGCTGGGGCATGGTATATACTTTTGGGAGCACAGCCCTTCACGAGCGTTAGAGTATGCCCAAACACTCAAGATTAAACCAGCAAGAAGTAAACATCCTATTACTGAACCAGCAGTTATAGGCGCTGTTATCGATCTCAACTACTGCTTTGATTTATTGGATTATGACAATCTGAAATATCTGAAAAAAGGACATAGTTATTTAGTAGAAGCCTGTAAGCAGTTATCCATAAATCTACCCGCTAATAAAGCAGTTCAATCATCTCAAGATTTGTTGATAAGAGAATTAGACTGTGCAGTCATCGAGACTCTCCATACGATGAGAAAAAAGGAAGATGATACTCCATTTGATACAGTCAGAGGTGTGTTTTCAGAAGGAGAAGAGCTGTATGCTAATGCGGGATTTCGAAATAAAGATCACATTCAGATCTGTGTGCGTAATCGAAACTGCATCAAAGGTTATTTCTGGCCCAAAAAGGAATTAAGCGCGCCCTTTGTCAAATAAAAGAACACACACCCTTACTTATCATAATGCTTTCTTACCAGAGACACGATAAAGCCTCGATGTGTCTGACCATTAGCCTCAGTATCCTCTTTCATACGCTCGTATAGTTCGATAGGGAAGTCCACTGACACTCTGACCTTCTTTTTAGCCGGCTTGTCGTTGCTCCGTAGTTTTTGAAGTGCTTTCTCTTGTGCCTCGGCTGACAGTTCCGATGGAGTAGGTGTTTTGATACGATCTGTAAGGCTTCTTTTTTGCTTGGCCATGGTGTTTATGATTTAGATAGCTTAGTAATGGTTAAGAGCTCGTCGATGAGGCTATTTATCTCTTGATGAGCTTTTTTATCAGCTTCTTCGAGCACACCAAGTCCGTTAGTTGGACTGCTGCTATAAGAAACTCTGCGCATGACCTTACTCCTTAGCATATGTACATCTTCATTGTGGTCAGCAATATGCGCTACAGCTTCTGAGACTTCATCACTGATATTACTACCGCTGACCAGTCCGTTGAGTAGGGCATAGGCTACCACATCGCCGCCAATGTCTTGTTTGAGGTTCTTCACTTCCCTGTAACGAGGGATATACTCCTGAAAAGACTCCAAATCAAAAGCACTTGGCATAATGGGTATAATCACGAGATCACTGGCCATAACGATACGATCGCCAACTTCAGATAGGGTAGGGCGCCCGTCTATCAGCACTACATCATACTTTTTAGACAGGGCCAATGCTTCACGGTTCAGTTTATCCTTTTGTACACGTACGACAGCGATATGTGGCACGTCATCTTCACGGTAACTGACCCATTTGAGCGCAGAGAATTGACCTTCATCTGCATCTATAACGCACACCTCAAACCCCCTGTCGGCAAGGCCTACAGCAATATTAAGGGTGATTGTTGTTTTTCCTGCACCGCCTTTAGTGGTGGTAACTCCTATAATCATTATTACTTATTGTTGAGTAAAGGTAAGTAATATTAGTGGTTACCGTGCATTGTTAGGAGTTGATTAGGTGGTATGCCGGTATATAGAATTGCTTGAGATCTTTATGTAGCTCAATTTCAATATCTTCTTCGATTACTGAGTTCAATGATTTTAGGCTTTCCTCTATGCCGATATAATGCTCCGGCTCACATTGAACCTTGATATTCATCTGATTAGGTTGGATTCTAGAAAAGAGTTGGGCATCAATCTTCTTGTTAAAATTGGGGAAGCTGTATCCGATCACAATAAGTTCTTGGGCATTACTAAGTATCTCCTTAGCTCTCTTAATGGCTTTTGCTTGATATAGACGATCCTCCCAAGCAAAATTTATCAAATTCTCTGATCTTGCTCGCTCCAAGTTAGGTGATGAATCAAAGGCGTCGTTGAGGGCCGCCTTGTAAAAATCATGGTTATTAATTGGACATATGTCCCAACTTATCCATTCATCTTTTTCTTTCAATCCTCTCTGAATAGCGCTGCCATTCAGTTTTACAATATTAGAATTCTCTATCTCTTTTATTCCAGGATATATCGATAAGTCATTAATTGCTACTCTCATACTACAATTCGCATAACTCATATAAGCCAGTTCAAGCTGATAGTCATAATTCCATGAGATAACAGATATATTATCTGGAAGCTCCATATACTCATTTAGCAGGGTAGCCATGAATACGTCATATCGATAATCAAGTGAGATTTTAATATGATCCTTATGCTTTATATAGGGTTCAACATTTTCATGGTCATACGGCGTACCATACAGTAATTTATCAGAATTAGGACTCTGTTCAAAAGCAAAATACAGGCAAAGGAACTCTTTTAATAACTTGAGATGTCCTCTTTGTCGTCGTAGCCATAACTTCCGGGCATAAGTATCTACTGTGTGATGCTTAAATGCCTCATTTACAACTTCTTTGTACTTACCAAAAGAAAAACTATCTATATTCTTATAGAATTCTGGAAACTTGATTCGAGAGCCATAATCAACCTTGCCTTTGAAACTATCGTGGTCATACTTTTTGTAATTCTCCAGCATATTTAAGAACATCCGCATCCTCTCATTCATAGTGTTAACTATAGGGATAGAATGGTAGCTGGCTCCAGCACCGAGGAGATAGGTGATATTTTTACTCATTAGTGATCAATTTTACTTACTATTAATCAAATTTGTTTGTATAGTACAAACTAATGTATCTTTGCAGTAGAATCTGTCACGCATGAACGTCGACTCCATGTCGTTTTCTCCATATTAGGGAATAGTGTGATGATGGGTTTTTTTATTTTCTGCAGTAAGAGGATTCTTCGGTCCGTAATAGTTCTTCAAATTCTTATAGTTCTCCGTATCATAAAGGTCAACAACAACCTTGATTTGTTCTTTGAGCGATTCGTAATAACGGATATCGCCTCGTTCAAATACTCGTTGAACAGACCAACAGAAATAATCTGCAAGATTTAGTAAAGGTTCATTAGTAGGGTAGTTCACGTTGAATACCACTTTGGTCGTTATCTTCTTATTATTATTCTCGTTATCCTTGATTCTCTGAGTGGCTCTATTGAGAGCGTCTTCAAGATTCTTATTCTTAGTACACTTACCACGCTCAGATATATGTAATACCAGCTTATCTTCCTTGTGGAGCTTATTCTTAATCAAGTGTGATAAGAGATCTGAATAGAACACAGTTTCCTTTCCATCATGCTGGCGTTCGTACCTGTCCATGCTCTTTTCTCCAACGACAGCCTCAAATGAGCAATTAATGCTCTGAATCAGCTTAATAAAACGATAGCGAACCTCTGGTATGTCATCAGTAGCATGTAGGTAATATCCACCTTTATTGATTTTCTTAACGACACTTGGAACTTGAAAGAAAGGATCCGCACTAATCTCATCCTGAAGAGCTCTAATCTTGTGTCGCACTTCTTCCAGATCATCTTTTATTTTAACCATACCGATACAGAAGCAAGACGAAACTCCTTGAGTACCTAAAGCTGGCTTTTTGCCCTTGAGAAAAAAGGTAGTATCCCCAGCCTCGTCTATAAATCTATGGTTAGTTTTTACTGCCATGCCATAAAAGTATGGCATATAATTACAAAACCATATATGTTAATAAACGCCGTTACATTGTGGGTAACAACCTAAAAATCGTTAATAACTTTTGTCTCATGGGCTAATTTTTGATCCATTTTAGACAGCTCATGTTACCTCTATTGATCCGCATGATATATTCATCTTCACCTATATAATCGGTTAAGACGGTTTCGGAAAATCTCCATCCCCCCATTTCTTTGGCTCTTTTTAAAACAGAAACTAGCGGATAAAATGTATTCTTATATTCTCCAGGCTCATAAAATCTATCTTCATGTTTGAGATTTTCTTCTGTATCACAAATCAGTAACAGGCCCTGGCCCTCACTAAATCGTCGCGCAGATTCTAACCGTCCTGTAAAACTTACTATCCTATTGTTTGTACCAATTCTTTTACAAGCCCGAAATAAAATCGGCCTTGTTATGGGTAGATAGTTCTTTAATACCATGTCCCAAACATCAAAAAATGCTCTCCTCTTCTCTCTATGTCCAGTAAGAATCCAATTACTAATAAAGACTCTTGATTGATCACTAATAACGGATCCCTTCTGTAGGATATCAATCAAGTTCTGGGCTATTTCACGCTTCTGATCTTTTGATAACCTATATTGAAAGGTTTCCTTCATATCACATTGAAAACATACACATCACACCCACTTCCGCTTCCCATAATTAAAGATACTCCTAGAGAATAGGGCAAACAACATAAATATACCCCCAAAGAGCCTAAAAGCCCCGCTATCATCCTCAAACTCTCCGCCAATATATCGCAAGATCATCAGTGATGATATCATGATTACTACTGGTATACTCATATCAATCTCACGCAGTGCTGCTGTGTGTCTGATGTCCCGGATATGGTCTATACTGATGATCGGCTCTTTGCTGAATCTGTCAATAAGCTCTGTGATGAATAATGGATTGCCTCCCGTTTGTTCGTAGATGTGATTCTTGTATGACTCGTAATCCTCGATACGGTTCTTGAGTGGCTTAGAGTGTTGTACGATAAGTTGTGTTGACTCTATCCGGTTTAGTGGCTTGATGGCGAGCTTCTGGAAGTTAGATAAGAAGCTGGCTTGCGACATCTTGACCTGTCGAGCTGCGGCAATGATATG
>CAZJHC010000280.1:0-5296 GCA_964545645.1 uncultured Saprospiraceae bacterium | reverse complement strand
TACTACTCTACTGTTTTTGTTTAATAAAACGCTCATTAGTTGTTTATTCTATTATATATACGTCTTCACCTTCTTTACTTATGAAGTACTTTTCACGAGCATACTTTTCCTTATTACGTAAAAGATCAGCATACTCAGCTTTCGCTTCTTTGAGTTTAAGTTGGTAATCATTATTACTGTCTTTAAGCTCTGCTATTTGGTTTTTGAGCTTGTATTGTTTGACAACACTATGCTTACTATCCAAAAAGAATACCCAGATAACAAAAAAGGCAATTGTTAGGCTATATCTGTTAACCCAATTGAGCTTCAAGATATCCATATTCATCTTTTCTATGAAATTCATCATATAAAGATAAATATTAATATGATTATCTTAAGATCGATTTGCCTGGGAAATATCCCGCATCGCCCAGTTCTTCCTCTATTCTTAAGAGTTGATTATATTTAGCTATTCTGTCACTGCGAGAAGCAGACCCCGTTTTGATTTGTCCTGTATTCAATGCTACGGCCAAATCTGCTATCGTTGTATCTTCTGTTTCTCCAGATCTATGACTCATGACCGAAGTATAACCGTTACTGGTCGCCATACTCACGGCATCAATAGTCTCCGTTAAACTTCCTATTTGATTTACCTTTACCAAGATAGAATTTGCCGCCTTAGTTTCAATACCTTTCTGGAGTCTTTCAGTGTTGGTAACAAACAAGTCATCCCCTACAATCTGAACCTTATCACCTACAGTTTCATTTAGCTTGATCCACCCTGCCCAATCATCTTCATGTAGTCCATCTTCGATAGAACAAATAGGGTAATTGTCAACCCAGCTCTTCCAATAGGATATCATGTCATCTGATGACATTTTATCACCAGTACTTTTATGCAAGACGTACATTTTTTCTTCCTCATTATAAAACTCTGATGCTGCAGCATCCATAGCTATCATCACATCATCTCCTGGTTTATAACCAGCTTTTTCAATCGATGCAAGTACAATTTCTATCGCTTCTTTATTGGACTTGATATTAGGAGCAAATCCACCTTCATCCCCTACATTAGTGGAGTAACCTTTGCTCTTTAAAACCCCCTTAAGCTGGTGAAATATTTCAACGCCCATACGTAGGGCATGGGAAAAAGTCTCTCCACCTACAGGCATTATCATGAACTCTTGGAAGTCTATACTATTGTCAGCATGAGATCCTCCATTGAGAATATTCATCATTGGAACCGGTAATGTATGAGCATTCACTCCACCGATATATCTATACAAGGGCATATTTAGCTCTCCAGCCGCTGCATGAGCCACAGCTAAAGAAACGCCCAAAATAGCATTAGCACCTAATTTACTTTTATTAGGAGTGCCATCTAATTCCAACATAGCTTGATCAATCTCTCTTTGATCCAATACACTCATCCCCATGAGCGCATTAAGAAGATCACTATTGACATGCTCAATGGCCTTAATGACACTTTTACCCATATAGAAATCTTGCTGGCCATCTCGCAGTTCAACTGCTTCATATTTTCCAGTTGATGCTCCAGAGGGGACCGCCGCTCTGCCTACGATTCCGTTCTCAGTTATGACTTCTACCTCTACTGTTGGATTTCCTCGAGAATCTAAAATTTGCCTTCCGACAATGTCTATAATTTCACTCATGATGATTGACTTTTGATTAATTGAATAAATTCATCAAATAAATATCTACTGTCATGCGGTCCTGGTGACGATTCAGGATGATACTGCACGCTAAAAGCGGGTAAATATTTATGTTTTATACCTTCAACTGTATTATCATTTAAGTTGAGATGTGACACCTCTATGATATCTTCGTTTTTCTTAATTGCCTCTGGGCTAACTCCAAAACCGTGATTCTGAGACGTTATTTCGCACTTACCCGTTATTAAATTTTTAACTGGGTGATTAATCCCTCTATGCCCGTGATGCATCTTATATGTAGGAATGCCTAAGGCCAGCGACAAAATTTGATGGCCTAAGCATATTCCAAACAATGGTTTCTTAGCTGCCAACACCTGCACAGCGAAATCTACCGCATAATCCATGGGCGCTGGATCTCCAGGTCCATTTGAAATGAAGTATCCATCAGGTTCCCAAGCGCTAACTTCTTCATAATTGGTCTTAGCAGGAAAGACTTTCACACTGCATCCCCTATCTACAAAACATTGTAAAATGTTTCTTTTGGTACCTAGGTCTAACACTGCAATTTTTATAGGAGCATCGACATCTCCCATTTGATATATTTCTTTGGTAGATACTTTACTGGCGAGTTCTAAACCATCCATAGATGGAGCATCTGCTAATTTAGATTTAAGCTCTGTCAGATTAACATCTACGGATGAGGCAATCAAAGCATTCATCGCACCTTTGCTCCTTATATGCTTAACTATCGCCCGTGTATCCACATCAGAGATAACGACAACATTTTGAGATTCAAAGAAAGACTGAATGTCTTCTGTCGCCATCTGTCGAGAATAATCCGTTGTAAAGTTTTTGCAAATGAGCCCAGAAATTTGAATCTTATTCGATTCTATTTCTCGATCTAAAGCACCATAATTTCCAATATGAGCATTGGTCGTGACCATAATCTGTCCGTGATACGAAGGATCGGTAAACACCTCTTGATACCCCGTCATGCCAGTATTGAAACATATCTCTCCAATACTTATTCCCGCAGCTCCAAATGATGATCCTGTAAATACTGTACCATCCTCTAATAGCAGTAATGCCTTACGTGTGGAGCTCATATTCTGGTTTTTAATCGGCGGCAAATATATTAAAAAAGGTGATCACTAAATGTTAGCAATCACCTTTAAATATTTTATAATATAATAGTTCTACTATTCTTCTTCAGAAGCCACCACTGGTGCCGTCTTTCTTTTTCCTCTTCTCGTACGCTTTTTACCAGAATCCTTGGACTTTCCAAGTAAAGCTTCATTGAAATCTACTAACTCAATCATAGCCATTTCTGCGCCATCACCTTTTCTAAAGCCTGTTTTAATTATTCTGGTATATCCTCCAGGTCTATCAAAAACTTTAGGCGCTACAGTAGTAAAAAGCTCATTGACTGTAACCTTGTCTTGCAACTTGCTAAAAACCATACGACGTGAGTGTGTCGAATTGTTCTTTGACTTAGTAATCAACGGTTCAACATATACTCTTAAAGCTTTCGCTTTTGCCGTCGTTGTATTAATTCGTTTATGCGTAATCAATGCAGTCGCAAGGCTTTTGAGTGTTGCTTCTCTATGTCCTTTTTTTCTGCCTAAATGATTAAATTTCTTTCCGTGTCTCATAACTTTCTATTCTCAGAGGATATGACCTTTACTATTAATCTTCTTCTAATTTGTACTTAGATAAATCCATTCCAAAAGTCAGACCCTTTAAGGTCAATAACTCTTCTATCTCAACTAATGATTTCTTTCCAAAGTTTCTAAACTTCAATAATTCATGAGTATCAAACTTAACCAATTCTCCAAGAGAATTAATCTTGGCTGCCTTCAGACAATTGTAAGCTCTCACAGATAGGTCGAGATCTTCAAGAGACGTTTTCAATAGCTTACGCATATGTAAGATATGCTCATCAACTATATCTTCTTCTCTTTTCGTACTATCTTCGAATGTAATATTCTCATCAGTGATCAACATCAAATGCTGAATCAATATCTTGGAAGCCTCCTTTACCGCATCTTCTGGATGAATCGTTCCATCCGTCTTGATACTAATCGTTAATTTCTCATAATCAGTCTTTTGACCAACTCTCGTATTTTCGATGTTATATGCGACTTTTTTGATTGGAGTATATATTGAATCTACTGGAATTACACCAATAGGAGCATCTTTAGGAAGATTCTCATCTGCCGCTACATAACCCCTACCTTTCGTTACTATGAACTCCATCTCGAGACTTACAAAAGGCTCCATATTACAGATGACGTGATCAGGGTTCATCACCTTAAACACATTGGTAAATGACTCTATATCACCCGCCTTAAACTGCTCTTGTCCAGAAATTGTCAAATATATTTTCTCCTCAGTTGAGTCATCATCTTGGATCAATTTCTTTAATCTTATTTGCTTCAGATTTAAGATGATGTCAATCACATCCTCTACGACTCCTTTAATAGAAGAAAACTCATGCTCTACACCTGCTACCCGCACTGCCGAGATCGCCCATCCTTCCAATGAAGACAACAATACTCTCCTGATTGAATTACCTATAGTCTGGCCAAAACCAGGTTCTAATGGTTTGAACTCAAAAGATCCTTCAAAATCGTCAGCTTTTTGAAGTAGTATTTTATTAGGCTTTTGAAAGTTTAATATGCTCATAATTGAATTAAGAGTTTTGACAGATGATGATTTTAAAGGATTAAGCTATTACTTAGAATATAATTCTACGATTAGCTGCTCGTTGATCTTTTCAGGAATTTTTGTTCTTTCTGGCATTTCAAGGAATTTTCCTTCTTTCATATCAGGATTCCACTCCAACCAGCTCCACTTCTTGACATCTTTGTTAGAAGCGATACTATTAGTTACTACCTCAAGATTTTGTGATTTGCCTCTTACTTGAACGGTATCTCCAGGTCTCAGAGTAACTGAAGGAATATTAGTCAAAATACCATTCACACAAATGTGTTTATGAGTAACAAGTTGTCTAGCCGCCCTTCTTGTCGGAGCGATACCTAACCTGTATACAGTATTATCCAATCTTGCCTCTAACATTTGCAATAAGATCTCGCCGGTAACTCCTTTCTTGCTGTTAGCTTTAGCAAAAATATTTCGAAACTGACGCTCTAATACACCATAGGTATACTTCGCTTTTTGCTTCTCCATTAACTGCAGCGCATAATCAGATTTTTGCTTTCTTCTCTTTGAAGGACCATGTTGTCCAGGAGGATACTTCTTTTTATCGAACTCTCTACTTGGGCCGTAAATAGCCTCTCCAAGTGCTCTTGCTTTTTTTGCCTTTGGGCCTGTATATCTTGCCATCTATGATAGTGCTATTCTGATTAATTAAACTCTTCGTTTCTTAGGAGGTCGACATCCATTATGTGGCACAGGGGTCACATCAGTAATCTTAGTAACCTTAACGCCACTTGAATCTAATGCTCTTATCGCTGCTTCTCTTCCTCCTCCTGGGCCTTTCACGCTTACCTCTACTGATCTCAAGCCTGCATCATAAGCCACCTGAGCAGCATCATTAGCAGCCATTTGGGCAGCATAAGGGGTATTCTTTTTAGAGCCTCTAAATCCAGCTTTACCTGCACTCCCCCAAGAGATCACCTGAC
>CAZJHC010000279.1:0-5369 GCA_964545645.1 uncultured Saprospiraceae bacterium | reverse complement strand
GATCAAGCGTAGCGATATTTCCCATGACACCCTCATTGACTAATTTTTCTAAGCTTGGCATTAGTCCCTTGTCTATCATAGGATTGATGGCCTTCCAATCAGCGGCATCCCATCCTATTAACAAGACCTTCTTAGCTATTCTTTTTCCCACTTTCCTTTGTATTTGGTTCGAGATAAAATAAATGTCGATTGTACTTATAATTATGTTCAGCTCTTTGCTTACGCCAGGCCATCAAGCCTCGATAACCATACGCCAGTAGACCGAGAGAGCCTTCGACAGGAACTATAACCTCTTCTTGATTTATGACTATTTTCTGATCCTTATTAGTATTTTCTATTTCGTCCATTCCCTTTATTTCTCTTAAAAGTTATTTTTGATGTCGATATTAAGACACCAAAAATAGAAATTCTTTTAAGGCTTGAGGGTCATATAACCTTGGCCATAAAAATAAAAAGCCTATGGATAACAGCACAAAAAGAATAGAAAAGGTTCTCATTGTCGGGGGCGGCACAGCAGGGTGGATTGCTGCCTGCTATCTAAACAAAGCCCTCAACAGTAATGATAAATCTTGTGATATCACTCTTATCGAGAGTCACGACATTCCTTCTGTCGGAGTAGGTGAGGCGACTATACCTAATATCTCTCAGCTCTTTAGATTTCTTGAGATACCAGAGAACATTTGGATGAGCCAATGCAATGCAACCTATAAACTTGCGATCAAATTTGAGGGTTGGAATGATAACGCCCTTGGTGACTATTACTGGCATACCTTTGGTAGCATAGCTCCTAATCAAGGAGGCAATATCTCCCTGTCTCAAGTATGGGTGCATGAGCGTAATAAAGGTCTCGATCTGCCTTTTGCAAAAGCAACCCAAGAAGCAGTCTATCTGTGTGAAAAAAACAAAAGTCCAAAAATACCTTTTAAGCAAAGTCAAAAAACACCGCCATATGCTTATCACTTGGATGCAGGGCTGCTAGCCAACATGCTTAAAGAATATGCTACTAAAAATGGCGTACGTCATCTTGTTGATCAAGTCGATCAAGTGGTTCTGGGTGACAAGGGATATATCAAAGAGATCAAAACAAAAAACGAACAATATCTCGAGGCTGATCTGTTCATAGACTGCTCTGGGTTCAAGTCTCTTTTGTTGGACAAAGTCTTAGGTGAGCCTTGGGAATCTTATGGGGACAGCCTACTAGTAGATAGTGCCGTAGCTATAGGGTCCCCTTATGAGGAGGGCGATATCTACAATGAAAAACTTGGGGGAATCAATTCCTATACTACAGCCAAAACACACAATGCTGGATGGTCTTGGCATACACCTTTGATCACCAGAGATGGAAATGGATATGTCTACAGCAGTAATTTTATAGATAAAGAACAAGCAGAAGCAGAGTTTAGAAAACACCTCGGAGCGAGAAGCGATAATTCAGTAGCTCGACCTCTTAAATTTAAAGTAGGAAAATACAAAAGATCGTGGGTTAAAAACTGTGTCAGTATTGGATTGTCGAGCGGATTCATCGAGCCATTAGAGTCTACAGGGATAGCTCTAATTCAAATTGCTGTCCAAAATCTTATTTACAATTTTCCCGATAAGACCTTTGATCCAGCGCTAATCGACAACTTCAACTATAAATTGCACGAACAATATGAGAATATAAGAGACTTTATCATTCTACACTATTGTTTAACGCAAAGAGAAGATACTCCTTTTTGGAAGGCTGTTAAATATGATGCTACCATTCCAGATACACTAAAGGAACGGCTAGAGGAGTGGAAAACGCTTTGGCCAAATGGTAAAATAACCGCAAATCTTATGTTTGGTCCATATAATTATAAATCAATATTAGCAGGCATGAACTATCTGCCAAGTAGGTCATTGCCTATTTTGGATTTTTATAAGACAGGAGATACCGTATTTCAGAATATCAAAACCAAGGGAGAATCAATGGCAGAAACTCATCCTACACAGGCCGAGTATTTTAAGGAAATACTTAAAGTAAAAGCTTTTCAACTAGATGAAGATTGGTAATACTCTCTAATCAAACCATTCCACTTTATCCTCAATAGAACCTCTGTTGGGTGCCGGGATATCCATATCTGTATAACCCATGTAAAAGAGGCCCAGACATCGTTCTCCTTTTTTCATATCCACAAACTCGGGCATATACTTGATCAATCCTGGCGAGCTCCAGTAGGATCCGATACCAAGCTCTGTACATGTCAACCACATGTTTTGAACCGCCATAGCCGTGGCTGCTAGCTCTTCCCATTCTGGAAGACTTTCCTTGGGATCTCGCTGCATATTGATCAAGATGATCGCCGCTGCCTTTTGGGGATTCTTGACAAGCTTGTTGATTTTAAGGTCACTAGGCTTGTCGACAGTACTTTTATATTTTTCTGAAAGAAAGACTCCTAATTCAGTTTTCTTCTTACCCATAATAACTTTAAACCTCCATGGTTCTGTCAGTTTATGAGTTGGAGCACAATTGGCAGAGTTCAATATAACTTGAATTGACTCCTTTGTAACAGGAGTATCATTATACATATTGGGGAAGACACTTCGTCTTTTTCTAATGATATCTAGTGCAGCAGCCATCTTTTATTTTCTTTATTAACAATGATTTAATAGGAAGGATTTAATACTAAAGTATCTTTTCTAAGACAAGTAGCAAGAAATATTTGGGTCAATAACAATAGTACAGCCTGATAAATCGTAAGGGTTTAAAAGAAGAAAAGATGAGAAGTTTGATTTTGTTTCTGTTACTTCCAATTTGGGCCGCATCACAATCGTATGACTCTCCTAAAAACAACCCCATAGAACTGGGCAAAGTAGAATGGATTAGAAACTATGATGAGGCCATCAAAGTTTCTCAAGCAGAGAACAAGCCCATCTTTCTACTCTTCCAGGAGGTGCCAGGGTGCGCCAACTGTACCAAATATGGCCAAGATATACTCAGTCATCCATTGATGGTTGAAGCCATAGAGACAGAGTTTGTTCCTCTGGCCATATTCAATAATGTCAAAGGTCATGATCGAGAAGTGTTGGTACAGTTTTCGGAGCCAACATGGAACAATCCCGTCGTACGTATAATCAATGGTAGAGGCAAAGACCTAGCCCCAAGGGTTGGAGACTTTAGATCTAAGGCAACACTTATTAATAATATGATTACCGTTCTGAACGAACAACAACAAAACGTGCCCGTCTATCTGAGCCTCTTACAAGAAGAATGGACTGCCGAGGAAGAAGGATCTGATGAAATCTTTCTTAGCATGTATTGTTTTTGGACTGGAGAAAAAGAAATAGCTCAAATAGAAGGAGTCCTCGCAACCGAAGCAGGATATATGCATGGCAGAGAGGTCGTCAAAGTCACTTACAATCAAGACATCACCAAACCTGAAAAGATTAGTAAGCAAGCCGCTGAAGTAAATTGTGCAGATGCCGTATATACCGACCAAAAGATAAAGACTAATATCTCCAGCAAGAAAACAGGTAAATACAAGAAAGACAGACAAGACAAGTACTATCTACGACACACAGACTATCAATTTATAGCAATGACAGAACTCCAAAAAAGCAAAGTTAATAGTGCTATCGGACATCGCATGGACCCTTCCAGATACCTTTCTCCTCGACAGATCGCCAGTTTGAATTCTACTAAAAAGCAAAGATCGATGATAGAAAAAGATATTTATTCTGTTTGGGATAATTAGCGATAATCATTGTAATGGAGATCCCAACTCTGGATCACATGTCTGGAGAAAAGATACCTAAGGCTTGATGCCTTATAGACAAAAAAATGAACTGAGATTCTGAAGATTTAGAGCAGTGCCGTTCTTTTTATACATCCTACCTACAAACATAACTTATTGATTATCAATCATATACATTTGTGTCTACTTTTTGTCTACCCCTGATTTTTTGGTCCTGAGATGATTTAATTGAGATTGCGATCAATTCGCTAATCAAAATATTACATCGAATGCAGGCTATCAACACATCCTATCACACACCAAGCAAAATCTCTACTCGAGAGCGAGAAGTGTTAGAGTTACTATCCTATGGCTACTCCTCACCGGAGATTGCCTCATCACTCTATCTGAGCCCTCACACAGTTAATGATCATCGCAAGGCACTCATGTCAAAGTTGAGCGTTAAGAACGTCGCTCAGATGGTACGCCGTGGATTCGAACTCAATCTTCTTAATCTAACAAATCACTCATCATGAAAAAGATACTACGCTCTTTTTTGTTGATTTTCATAGCTCACCACCTATGGGGACAAGGACCTAACAATGCTAATCGATACAATCTATTCGTTCAAGTGATAGGTACTAAATACAATCCTGATAATCAAGATGGCACTAATCATGTAACTTTTTTAATGGATGCCGCCGTTGATAATAATAATACATCCGACTGGCTACATAATACTGATACGGGTGCTGGATATAGTCACTCTATCATTTGGGATTATGACACCCCTGAGACTCGAACAGATACTAAGTTTTACCGGACGCTCCTCAGCCAAAGTAATGTTGCAGACTATGAGTATGATGTGAGCTTTATGGCTTTTGAAAATAATTGTGGGAGTAGATATGAGTTCAATAACTGCTGTGGTTTTGCATGCTTAGGCGCACCAGATAAAGGCGGAACGAGCTATAAGAGTTATTGGAATACGAAGTACCAAAATGATATAGGAGACCTATATGATAGATGGATTAACACGAATCAGTCTGTACAGATTCATCTGAGACATGGCTGGAGGTACTATAGAGGTGAGGGCCAAGACCTCCCTCTGGCATTTGGTACTCTCACCCCTGGGAATAGGAAGAATCACCTTAATTGGAATCGAACCTCACCCAGTGGTACTTCGTCAAGAATTGGATACAAAAACAACTGGTCCTCTGCTGCGCATCCTGCATTTGATGATTCTCCTGATGTGACTTATTCTTTTACGGTTTCTCAACCGTCGAGATTAAATATATCAACTCACTATGGTGCAACAAATTATGATACTCGGATACACTTAGTAAAAAACCTGCCTGGGACTGCATGGGAAATTGTTGCTTCAAGTAGTGCCAGTGATTTTTCGAGCGTCAGATCAACTCTTAATGAAGTTGTAGATGCAGGAGACTACTTTTTAATCATCGAAGGGGATACAGGAGCTACTGGGAAATTTGAGTTTTATATAGACAATACACCCGTAAGCTTTGATGGCGGAGCTATCGCACATGCTATGCCTTGGGTTCAGGCTGGATGTTCTATAACTGAACCTGTTACTAGTTCAACAGAAGCGTCCAACAATTTTGGTGAGACAATAACTTATGATTGGAATATCTTAGCTTATGCTAGCTATACTAACAA
>CAZJHC010000278.1:0-5387 GCA_964545645.1 uncultured Saprospiraceae bacterium | reverse complement strand
AAATAGTAGTTCAATAAATCCTTCCAATTTGGAATTTCCTTTAGAAATACAAAAGGGAGGCGATTTTGAATCACTACAAGAGATAAGATTACAGGCTCAAGCGGTGATTGAATCTCGAATTAAAGAAGACCCAGAACCCTTATCCATGGTGACTTATGGGTACTTTTCACCAGAATTTGTTTTTAACAAAGGCGAAATGTCCAAGGAAGGTCAATATTCGGGTCATTGGATAGACTTCAAGGAAGACTTTACTTATGAGTATGGCTTTAAGAGTAGGACGACAGGTACAGGAAAATATCATTTTCGCTTTGATGATGGAGCGCTTATGATGCTTAATAATGATCAAGAGTTTGAGCCAAAATCATGGAGGTTAAATTCTAATAGCGAAGCTATAGCTCTGGTAGGGCTACACACTTTTGATGTGAATAATGGGATGCAGATTAAGATGATGCCATTAGACCAGCAGCCTACCGATTAGAAGGCTGTATCGCTGAGGGGATGGCATTTAAAAAGAAGGATGCCTTTTAATACTAACATTGTCGAAATGCTCTCCTTGACTCGGTGTTTCTTTCTATAACTCTATTATGCTACTTGATGGCCTCTACTGGCTTCTAATAGTTCGTACCATTCTTCATGAGATAGATTTATTTCTATTGCCTCAAGTGCACTTTTGATTCGTGATATCTTAGATGTGCCAAGCACTGGAACCATACCGGAAGGGTGCTTTAGTAGCCAAGCAATCATTAGTTGGTCGAGGGTGCAACTGTGGCGTTGACAGATGACTTCAGCGCAAGAGTGTATACGTTTGATTTGCTCATCTTTGGAATCTGTAAATAGCTTGCCTCCGCCTAAGGGTGACCAGATAGTCGGTTGTATACCGTTACGTTGGCACTGAGTGATGCTACCATCCTCAAAAGGACTGAAATGGAGGAGTGATGCTTCTATTTGATTGGTAGTCAGGGTAGTGTGAGCTTGGAGTAATTCGAATTGATCTGTTGTGAAATTTGATACTCCACAGTATTTTACTTTGCCTGATGTTTTGAGTTTTTCAAATGCCTTAGCTATCTCAGCTGGATCCATTAGATAATCAGGCCTATGGATTAGCAGTAGATCTATCCGCTCCATGTTCAGATCGGTCAGAGATCGTTCTGCTGAAGCCATGATGTGCTCATAAGTGGAGTTGTAAGAACTAATCTTATAATCAGGACGATTAGGTGTAACTAGCTTAATGCCGCACTTAGTAGTGATTTGAACTTTTGACTTTAGATCAGGTCGACGAGAGATCACTCTTCCAAAATTGGCTTCCTCCGTATAATGACCATAGATGTCGGCATGATCAAAATCCTTGAGTCCTAAGTCAAGACACTGATCAATGAATTTTTCCAATTCTTGAGTAGACATTTTAACACCCCAATCACCTAAGCGCATAGCACCGATAATGAGAGGAGAGAATTTTATTTGTGATTCCATTAGTTAGATTACATGTATTGACACAAACTTATTCTATTTGTAATGAAACTGATAAAAGATCGATATAGATAAATTGTTTTAGCACAGAGATTGGTTGCATAGGTCACTCAAGTGGTATCAGTGTAATGTGCTTTAAAGGGTTTACCTGTTCATAATTAAACTCTATTTCGCTCCTTTCTTATTATGATGTCGTTACGCTTTTTGAGCATTAGATCCTTGCGTGATGTGAACTCTTTTGAATGAACAATTTGGGTAATGCAAACGACTTGTCTATACCATCATGCGGTTGATTTATAAGAGATGGTATAAGATCTCAAGATGGTAGTTAAAGTGATAGAAGTGAGATTTAGGGACTTGGTATTAGTTTTTTTAGCTCTAATTATGTTACAAGTGATCTTTCATTAATTTATATATCAATTAAAATAGATATGTAATGTGACTTAGTACCTTTGTCTCTTACCTAAGAGTATAGTGATGATCCATTTTTTCAAAAAGAGCCAAGGAACAATTTATGCGGTTCTCAAAAAAAATAATTTAAGCAACGACGATCTAAAAAAACTGAGATGGTTGTTTGCTAATGCAGAATATATGGACGCCACTGAGGTAAAGGGTGGTTTTGTGGGGCCGAGAGCCACGATGGTAACGCCTTGGAGTACTAATGCGGTGGAGATTACACAGAATATGGGCATCTCAGGTATCTCAAGAATTGAATCATACCTACCGTCGTCAGGCGCATTTGATCCTATGCTCTCACAAGAGTATGACGGGCTCACACAAACTATTTTTGACATCAACATCACGCCAGAACCTATTCAAAACATTAAGGACATACACGATTATAACAAACAAGAAGGATTGAGTTTGAGCGATGATGAAATCAGTTATTTAGAGAGCTTGTCTGCAAAAATTGGAAGACCGCTCACTGATTCGGAAGTGTTTGGATTTAGTCAAGTCAATAGTGAACACTGTCGCCATAAGATTTTCAATGGCACTTTTGTGATCGACGGTGTAGAGAAGCAAGAATCTCTTTTTCAAATGATCAAAAAGACTTCTAAGGAGCATCCCAATACGATCGTCTCGGCTTACAAAGACAATGTGGCTTTTGTCAGTGGTCCGCAGGTGGAGCAATTCGCTCCAGAGATACCTGATAGCCCTTCTGATTACGAGATCAAACAATTTAAGTCAGTGCTTTCACTCAAAGCCGAAACCCATAACTTCCCAACTACTGTAGAACCGTTTAATGGAGCGGCCACTGGATCTGGTGGGGAGATCAGAGATAGGTTAGCAGGAGGAACTGGCTCTATCCCGTTAGCAGGTACGGCCGTATATATGACCAGTTATAGTCGATTAAAGGAAAACCGCCCATGGGAAAGAGCTTTTGAAGAGCGAAACTGGTTATATCAGACGCCTTTAGATATATTGATCAAAGCATCCAATGGAGCCTCTGACTTTGGTAATAAATTTGGACAACCTTTAGTATGTGGATCACTATTGACATTTGAGCATATCGAAGGAACCGAATTGCTCGGATTCGACAAGGTCATTATGCAGGCTGGTGGTATCGGCTATGGTAAACAAAAAATGGCCCTCAAAAATACGCCACAAAAAGATGATGAGATCGTCATACTCGGTGGAGATAACTATCGTATAGGTATGGGAGGTGCCGCAGTTTCTTCAGCGGATACGGGAGCGATGAGCTCTGGATTAGAGCTCAATGCGGTACAACGATCTAATCCTGAGATGCAAAAGAGAGCAGCCAGCACCATACGAGCTATAGTCGAATCAGACCATAATCCCATTGTATCAATTCATGATCATGGTGCTGGCGGACATCTCAATTGTTTGTCAGAGTTGGTTGAGGAGACTGGAGGCAAGATAAATCTCGATAATCTACCTATCGGTGACCCTACATTGTCTGCCAAGGAGATAATAGGCAACGAATCTCAAGAGCGCATGGGGTTGGTCATTGGTTCTGATGATATAGAACTGCTCAAAAGAATAGCGGATCGAGAGCGTACCCCATTATATCAGGTTGGAAAGGTCACTGATGATGAGCGATTCTCATTTGAATCAGTACAAAATGGAGAGCGACCTATGGATATGATGCTCGAAGATATGTTTGGCAACAATCCTAAGACCATCATGAAAGACGAGACTCGAGACCGACAATTCGCCTCGGTAGACTATAATTCGGAGGAGATTGAGGGGTATATCAAGTCAGTACTTAAACTGGAAGCAGTAGCATGCAAGGACTGGCTAACCAACAAAGTAGATAGATGCGTAGGTGGCAAAGTGGCCATCCAACAGTGTGTAGGGCCTTTACAGCTACCCTTAAATAATTGCGCAGTTATGGCTTTGGATTTCAATAGTACGCTTGGTATAGCTACCAGTATCGGTCATGCCCCTGTGAGCGGATTGATAGATGCAGCTGCTGGAGCTCGTAACGCTATTGCCGAGTCACTGACTAACATTGTTTGGGCACCACTATCCGATGGGATTCGATCCATCTCATTGTCAGCTAACTGGATGTGGCCATGCAACAACCCAGGAGAGGATGCCAGACTCTATGATGCTGTATCAGCTGTGTCTAAGTTTGCTATCGCCTTAGGGATCAATATCCCGACGGGCAAAGATTCACTATCTATGGCGCAGAAGTATGGAGATAAAACGGTGCTGGCGCCAGGTACAGTTGTGATCTCAGCGGCAGGGGAGTGTTCTAATTTTACTCAAGTAGTGACTCCATTATTTCAAAAAGAAGCAGGGGCTGTCTATTATATTGATATGTCTTCATCCGCCTTGTCTGTTGGTGGATCATCTTTTGCGCAAGTCCGTAATGCCATTGGCACGGATTGTCCAGATGTCCATGATGCCGACTATTTTAGAGTATGTTTTGAAGTAGTACAGGAAGCTATTAAGTCTGGTCGCATCGTTGCAGGCCATGATATCTCTGCTGGGGGTATGATTACAACGTTATGCGAGATGTGCTTTAGTGATTGTGATTTGGGTGTTGATGTAGACTTTAGCGGCATAGAGGAATCAGATTTGATCAAATTACTCTTTGCCGAGAATGCTGGTGTTATCATTCAGGCTAAGGATGATGAACTATTGAAATTTATAGAAAGTAGAGGGGTGAACATAAAACTCATAGGCCGAGTTACCTCTTCTGACTATATCAATATCTTTCAAAATAAAATAAGATACTCCTACAAGATATCAGAGCTCCGTGAGCAATGGTATGAAACATCTTACCTGTTAGATCAGCATCAAACGGCGAATGGGCTAGCTCAAGATCGATATAACAATTATAAAAATCAGCCACTCAAATATCAATTTCCTGAAGGCTTCAAGGGAGAGATGCCCAATATCATAGTTAAGAACAAACCTCAAGCTGCCATCATCCGTGAAAAGGGGAGTAATAGTGAACGAGAGATGGCAAATGCTTTGTATCGAGCGGGGTTTGCCGTACGAGATGTACATATGACTGATTTGGTCGCTGGTCGAGAGGATTTGTCAGATGTGAGATTCTTGGGTGCGGTTGGAGGCTTTTCTAATAGTGATGTACTGGGTTCTGCTAAGGGCTGGGCTGGTGCCTTCAAGTATAATGAACGAGCTAATAAAGCCTTAACCAATTTTTTCTCTCGACCAGACACGCTATCAGTAGGTATCTGCAATGGATGCCAACTGTTCTTAGAATTGGACCTTATCAATCCTGACCATAAGCAATTGGCCAAGATGACGCATAATGATTCAAGCAAACATGAGAGTGCCTTTACCTCAGTTAAGATTCAGGAGAATAATTCGATCATGCTGAGCAACTTAGCTGGATCAGAATTGGGTGTTTGGATCTCCCATGGAGAGGGCAAGTTTAATTTACCTATGCCTGAGGATCATTATGATATCGTGGCCAAGTATAGCTA
>CAZJHC010000277.1:0-5392 GCA_964545645.1 uncultured Saprospiraceae bacterium | reverse complement strand
TATTGACAGAGAAGAAGGTTAGCTTCCTCAACAAACCAAAGAAGATCAGGTAGAATAGTGCCCAGCATAAGGTGACTTCGAGGATATATTGTATCATAGGGGTTTAGTTTTTAGTTGAGTTGGCAAAACCAGTGACTACGATCTCATCGAAGATGACATCGTAGCGATCAGGAACATCGAAAGTTGATTTTTTATAGTCAATAAGGTTTCTTTGTTCATCCTGTAATCGGAAGGTAACGGGAAGCAACATGGAGGTTCCCACATGTAATTTACCCTGTTCATGTTCTATGATTCTTGACACCCAACTTCCCTTCTTCCTTAGTCCATCAACTATAGATTTTAGTTCAGCATCTGCATCATCTCCCAAGCTTTCATGAATGGTGAAATCCTTTGCTACATCTCCGTGTTCATCAATGCGCAAACCGATATAAGTGATGCCTTGGATGAGATCTGATCTCATTGTTGCGGGATAACGGATGTTTTTATAGAGATATTCTAATAAAGATTTTTGACTGCACTCGACATCTCTGCATCCAGGAAATAGAGGCAGTTTAGTTAAATGACTATCATCAAACTCCACTTTAACTGGTATGCCTCTATTTATTAGGTCCTTATTTAACACAGACAGGGTGCCTTCATCCTCATTTATAGAATAATCGATTCCTTCTTCTAGTCTTTCTCCATTTGCCGACACTTTTATGTAGCACTTTATTTTTGGAGAGCCTATATATATCACGCTATTATGCTCACTTATTGGGTATGTGGAATCCTGTTTTAGCGTGTTCAATAATTTTTTAATCTCAAATACATCATCTTCCTTCTTTGGCTCATTATCAATCCGCTCTACCACATCGTTTTCGTTTCGATATGCCGCAATGATCTCCTTATTCTTGATGACCAGATTGATGTTGTACTTATGCGCCTTAGTAGTAAAAGGGGTCACCCAATCTCCTACTTTGGGATAGCGCTGTTGCATCTTCTTATGGACCTCCTTCAGTTTCTCCGCCCAGGCTTTTTCATTAATATCATTAGCAAGAGTGCTGAAGAAATTATCCATCTCAAAGTCAAGCAGCTCCCGTTGCTTCTGTGGGTGAGTAAGTGGCCACTCATAGCCCATCAGGGCATAGAACCCTTTGCTACCTTTATCACCAAATACCTTAATCGCCTCAGCAGGTGGCAAATAGTATATCGCCTTTATAGGCTCATCGAGGTCTACAAACTCTGTGATAGGCTGAGAAGTTATCCACTCTCTTGTCCATATGATAGGCATTGATGGATCATCCAGATCTACATCTTTAAGAGCCATCAATTCTGTCGGCAGAGATCCTTCTGTGTTGATTTGTACATTCTGAAAATCGTCATAGACATCTAATTTCGCTTCTTCTAATACCTCCTGATATATTCTGACGAGTTCATCAATCTTAGCCTTATTATATCTCTGAGCATAACTGAAGTGAATAAAATCCTCTAATGCATCCGTATGATTAGCCTTACCTGTGATCAACATGTCGAGGTACTCTTGGACTGTTTCTTTGGTCATTATAGAATAATCCTCTGTGTGGTCTCCAACATAGAGAGAGTTTCTATTTAGGGTTTTTAGTGACAGCGAAAATTCATCGATTTCTTTTATCATTAATTTGTCAGAATCCTTCATTGTCACATCGCCTTTAGCTATGTGCCAGTTGATTCTATAACCGTTCTCAAAGCCCCATGAAAATATGGCGAGGAGAATATCCTTATGATCATCTGGATACTTTAAAAGGTAATCTTTTGCTAAGGCTTCAAACACCTTAGTCATAGCTTTTTTATCTCCCGATTCTAAATGCTCGATATCGGATAACTGAGCTTTTAAATTGGCTTCAATAAATATTTTATTCTCCTCTTTGTTAAATGCTGTTTCGACACTATTTGCTGTGTATAGGCCGTTATCTGACTTATTAGCAAACACTACCGTCAAGACAAATAAGACCGGCAAAGCCAAAGCATACTTCAGCCAAGCCGATCTACCGGATTTCTTTTGATACATCATGTTTATACGTTTTTTGATATGTGAATGAAAGAACTGATGCGTCAGGGCAATCTCCAATCCGGAAAGAGATTGTTTCAACAGCATCGTACCATATGTTTTTCGGGAAGTTTGTTGGAGTACTGCAGCATCGGCTAAGTACTCATGAGTCTGCCGCAAGGCAGTCTTATAGACATAGATCATTGGGTTAAACCAAAATGCGATCTGGATCAACTCTATGAGTAGCACATCAATAGAATGCAAACTCTTGACATGCGTGCGCTCATGCTCGAGGATGTCTTGAAACTCCTCAGTAAGCTCAACCCGATCACTGATATATATCGTATCCCAAAATGAAAAGGGCAAGTGTTCGGACTGTGTATAAATGATACTGGCACCATCGATCACTTCTTTGCGACCATCCATGTGTAGTCGATAGATACGATACAACGATCTAAATAATCGAAAGCCAAAAAATACTAAGCCTACTATATAAACCCCCCACAATACATTGGCCAAAATAGTTGACCACTCCATCGTGGCTGAAACCTCCTCGACTGTCACGGCTACTTGTGCGGGGATCTCCTTCACCATAATCGCTATGGGTAGCGACTCTGAGATTTCTTCCTGATACATATTTAGCTCAATATGTCTGAGCTGTGGGATCAGCATCCCTAAGATCAATGATCCAAGCAGATACCAACGGTTAACAGAGAAGAAGGTCAACTTCCTCAACAGACCGAAGAAGATCAGGTAGAAGAGTGCCCAGCACAAAGTAACTTCGAGGATGTATTGCAGCATCTATATTAGAGTTAGTGGTTGTTGAGTTCGATATTTCTTGAGTTACAGTTTATAGGTTACAGGAAGGGTTAATAGAAGGTTGACCTTCTTGCCGTCCTTAATTCCTGGAGTCCATCTGACATCCTCGGCTGCCATTTTATCTAGTACTGCAAGAGCAGCATCACCGCATCCAGCCCCAATATCTTTTTCAACCCGTCTCTTACCTATGGTACCCTCATCAGTCACGACAAACTGTAGATAGACCCGTCCAGAAACTCCCGCCTCTCTGGCTTCATCGGGATACTTTAGATTCTTATATAGATAGGTGAGTAATGCATGATTAGAGCATTCTTTCTTTTCGATGTACTCAGAAACATCTGTATTGCATTCAGCAAACAATGGCATTTCATCTGCAATCTTGTGCACATCTTTTCCCCAATCAAATTCTGGTGTCGGATTTTCAGGTTCTTCTCTCAATTCTAGTGTGGTGTCAACATGATCCTGTTGACCTGTCTCATCAGATGCACAAGATTGAATGATTACCACAGCCAAGATCAGAGTCATAGCCATTAGTAATGATGTTCTTAGTTGGAAGTAGTTTGTGTTAAGCTTTTTCATTTGTTGTTAGCTTTTTAAGAAGATGCTGTTACTCATCTTCTAGTTGATTAATGAGCTCTGATAGATCCTTAAGACTGATGTCATTCTCTTTGACCAGAAAAGAGACCAACTCATTAGCCGATCCTTGGAAGTAATTTCCCACCAGTTTTCTTAACGAGAACTTGGTGTACTCCTTCTTTTCAATAGTCGCATAATAGGCATGCGTACGCCCATAGGTCTTGTGATCCACAAAGCCTTTCCCTTCTAAGATGCGCACGATGCTACTTATGGTGCTATGAGGTGGATGAGGTTCTGACATTTGTGAGATCAACTGACTTACAGTCACTGGTTCGTCTACACTCCAGATCAGATGCATAACCTCCTCTTCTACTTTTGTCAATTTCTGCATGTTCATATTGATGGCTTATTACGCTATTAAACTGATATGACAAATATATAACGTATTGTTACGTTATACAAGTGCGGCCGAACATTATTTTATTTTGTTATTATAGCCTATGGTCAGAATAATCATATAGTAAAAATGACAAAAACCTTTAATTGATATATCAACTATTTGAAACACCCCTGTACTAACTGGTATAATTGATCTATCTATATCCATTCTTGACAGATCAATTGTTGATAACAATCATGTGTCCGTCTACAGATAATCTACAGCATTCGTCTACAAGATTGGGTGCAATTAAGACTTATACATACCAGAAAGCGAAGGATCAGGTTTATGCAGGCACCCTATCATCCATAATCGTATACCATAAGGGTGGTACCATGGAGGCGATCATTGAGGCTGGATAACCATATGGCAGCTCTGGCGCATTAGCGTGATGATCGAGAATTTGATATTTTTTATTAGCGATAAAGTGATGATCAGAATGCCTTGTGAGTTCATACAATAAGATTCTCCCAAAGGGATAGTTCGCATTCCAAGAGTGGTGAGCTTGCACCCGCTCATATCGACCGGATGGCAACATCTTGCGCTGAAGACCATAATGCTCTACATAGTTAATCGTCTCAAGTTGTAAGAATGATAACACCCCAGCAACCATTAATAAGCTTGTAATCCAAGGACTCGACACAAGCAATATAATCAGCCAATAACTCAATTGATAAACCGTAAATCTCACCATCTGATTATCCCAAGCGAACAGAGGCTGTCCTGTTTGCCGCAAGCGGCTGTTCTCTATATTCCACGCACCTTTGTAACCCCCAACTACAGATTGAAACCAGAAGGCATAGAGGCTCTGGCCTTTTCGTGAAGTGGCCGGATCAAGAGGGGTCGCTACATTCTTATGATGTCCCTTATTGTGCTCGATAAAAAAATGGATATAGTGTGATGGCAGATATAACAACTTGGAGAGACCTTGCTCTATCTTATTATCTCGATGACCTAATTCATGTCCGACGTTTATGCCCATAGCACTCAAGAGAGAACCAAGAGAAACAATGATACCTGCTACCTCATACGTGCTCAAACCTTGAGTGGACAGGACATAGATTGTCCCTGCAACAGATAGGTATACCAAAGGCAGATTGAGATATAGCAGCCAGTCAAAAAATCGATCCTTGAGTTTATCCTCGACCTCTGGTGTTTCTAAGTTTTCTGTTGATATGGTGCCTAGTTGATCTATGATCGGGACCATGCCAAATGCGAACACAATAGTTAACCAACTCAACGGACCTAAAAAGTACAGTCCCGTAAAAAAACATAAGGGTGTCAAGTATGCCAATAGATACTTCAAGTCTTTCATTTTATCGAACTATTTACATAAATATAGTTCGAAATCGCGTACTTTGCAATTATGGGGAGAAAATCATTGGACAAACAGCGCATAGCGAACGATGCGAAAACAGACTTATGGCTTGAAAACCTTCTTCCCCTACTTCAGGATAGAAACTTGGCGAAATTAAACATGGATCAAATCGCCAAGCTGATAGGCAAGAGTAAATCCACCATCTATCAATACTTCAAGACCAAAGATGAAATCT
>CAZJHC010000276.1:0-5395 GCA_964545645.1 uncultured Saprospiraceae bacterium | reverse complement strand
GGAATCTCCTACATAATCAGCACAATTAGTATAAGTAACTCCATCCGCTAAAGGGTCATCAATATCACCATATAATATCCAATCGGTATTAAAGCCATCACTGTACCTATATGGGTTATATAATGCAGATGCAGGTACTGTACCTAAGTCCATTCTAACCTCTGTCACATATATACCAGCAGGCAATCCTAATGAAGAAACATAAGACACGGTTCGTGAATTAAGGTTGTGGTTCAACCACAGATGCCATGTACTAGCGTCATCAGATCGCTTGTAATATATAGATGCTGCATGATTGAGATTAAGTATCTCTGGAGTTCTAATTTGGTCTAAGGTGACGGTACTTGGTATGACATCAAATATCTGGTAATTATCTATATCGCTGAATCCGATATTGCCAATCTTTATGCCCCAATATTGATATCCTCCAGTCAACTGCTCTGAATCTCCATACTTATCATCTGGAAAATCTCCAGGTGTAATTTGCCACCCATCAGGCCCTAGTGTCGCTGAGATTGAATTGGTTGCATTCGTCGCATTAGTTGAGGTAGCAGTGACATCATTAGTGGCCGTAGAGCCAGCAATTGAACCTCCTGGAAATATTGATTGTATGCTTAATTGTATAGTAGAGCCCTTAGCTAAGGAATTATTAGCTGCTTCATCAAAAGTTATCTCATAATAACGAGTCGCTAAGTCATATGTAGCATTAGCTACGCCTGAAGGCAAAGGGTCTGAAAAATTAAGAAAATCCAGTTCAGGTGGTAGATATCCAGATACAATAGTATTATGACAATTTGCGGTAGTGCTATTACAGGATACGCTAATTATGTACTCAAACGCTTCTTCAGAATCAGGATTACTGATACTGAGCGATTGTGCTACCGATAAGGACTGAGCCGAACCGGTTGAGGCCCATGATAAAATAACCAATGATACAAGAAGAAGATAATTCAGTCTTGTACCCAGAGTTGATTTTATTCTACACGGATATTCCGAGTCTTTATAATATGCTGTATTCTTCTTGTACAAAGAAGATGATTTAATGGGTTCATCCCTAAGACAGTAAATACTGGGGAATACCACTATAGCACATCATTCGTAGCTACCTATATAAGCAGTTACTAAAGAGTGAAATTTGGTTCAAGTTCTCCTTTATGATCTTCGTCATAAAAGTCATTAATTATCTTGATTACCTCTTCTGGCGTATCTACAATTGGTAGTAAATCAATATCATCAGGGCTTATATTGCCATGTGATTCTAATACCGTCTCTACTATCCAACTCTTTAATCCACTCCAAAAATCAGACCCTACCAATACCACCGGCACTAATGAAATCTTCTTAGTCTGAATTAACGTAAGCACCTCAAAGAGTTCGTCAAATGTTCCAAAACCGCCAGGTAAGGCAACAAATGCCTGCGCATACTTAACAAACATAACCTTGCGAATAAAAAAGTACCTATGGTCTATATCCTTGTCGGGATCTATCCATTGATTAGAACTTTGCTCAAATGGCAAGTCTATGTTAAGTCCCACAGAAATACCACCTACTTCATGGGCTCCTTTATTGCCAGCCTCCATGATACCGGGACCGCCACCAGTTATAACTCCATATCCTTCTTCACAGATCCTGGATGCTACATCTGTAGCGAGTTCATAATACTTTGATCCAGGCTTAGTTCTTGCCGAACCAAAAACTGAAACACATGGGCCAATCTTGTTCATTTTTTCAAATCCTTCTACGAACTCAGAGATCACCTTGAACATAGTCCAAGAGTTCTCTGCATTCATTTGAGACCAATGCTTAGTATGTACTTTTTTCTTTTTCATAGTTCGATATAAATTAAAAAACCTGACGCTGTTACATCAGGTTTTATTTTGGATATTATAATTTACTAGGCGATAGCACCTTTTCTTTCTTGATACGCCTTTTTGATATATGATTGTATCTCTTGTAGAGAGCCATATTTGTTTATCAAAGATTCTATCAGTCTATCAGGACTCGCTGCTTGAGGTACGTTCTGCATTACTTCTTCCACCTTTACAGTACTGCCAGAGAGAATGATTAATCTCTCGACGACATTTCTTAGTTCTCTGATATTGCCGGACCAATTGTGTTTTTGTAATTCTTTGATTGCTGAGGAGGCAAACTTCTTCTCAGGAATACTGTACTCACTGCAGATAATGCGAGTAAAGTGTTCTACCAATAAAGGAATGTCTGTTCTGCGATCTCTTAAGCTTGGTACTTTGACGATGATAACTGCGAGGCGATGATACAAGTCTTCTCTAAAGTTTCCTTTAGCGATCTCGGCCTTCAGATCTTTATTGGTTGCAGCGATCACACGTACATTGACCGCAATTTCTTTATCTCCACCAACCCGAGTAATCCTATTCTCTTGTAACGCTCTCAATACTTTGGCTTGAGCGGATAAGCTCATATCCCCTATTTCATCAAGAAACAAAGTTCCTTCGTGAGCTAATTCAAACTTGCCAGCTCTGCTTTTGTGTGCGGAGGTAAATGAACCTTTCTCATGGCCAAAGAGTTCACTCTCAATGAGTTCTGATGGTATCGCTGCACAGTTTACTTCTATAAGAGGTTTATCATTACGACCACTTTTTTCATGTATCCAGCGGGCTACAAGCTCTTTACCTGTGCCATTTTCTCCATGTATGAGCACTCTCGCATCAGTTGGAGCCACCAACTCAATCGTCTTATGTATCTGATTAATTGCTTCAGACTCTCCGACTATATCAATGGTTTTCTTTTTAGATATCTTACGTTGTAAGACTTTTTTCTCTGTGATTAAGCAAGATTTATCTTGAGCATTCCTTATCGTGATTAATAGTCTGTTTAGGTCTGGCGGTTTTTGAATAAAGTCAAACGCTCCTTTTTTTACACTTTCTACTGCCGTATCAATATTGCCATGTCCAGATATCATAACCACAGGTAGGTCTGGCTGGAGAGATTGAATCTTTTCAATTACTTCCATACCGTCCATCTTAGGCATTTTGACATCCAGGATGATCACATCATACTTGGACTGCTTAATCTTAACCAGACAATCTAAACCATCTACAGCTTCTTGGACTTCATACTTTTCCATCTCGAGGATATCTCTCAAGGTAGATCTGATACCTCTATCGTCATCAACAACCAGTATTCTGGGCATGCTTTTCTTCATAATATTATCCTAAATCCATTAAATTCAGTCGCTAATATATTAAAGATTATAATAATATGTTGATCGATATCAAATATTTTTTTTTTGAAAATCAAAGAACTGCCGTGTAGGCCAACCATGCCATCAAGCCTACACTGACCTCTAAGGAAGATTCATCGATATCAAACGTAGGAGTATGCACAGGCGAAGCGAAGTGACCATCCTTGGAGGCAGTACCTAAGCGGTAGAAGCATGCTGGCACAACCTGAGAGTAATAAGAAAAGTCTTCTGCCGTCATCCGTGGAGGTAGGTCTATCACATGCTCCCGACCCAGGTATTCTATCATCTGATTTTTGACGAGTGCCGTGAGCTTAGGATGATTGTATAATGATGGATAGCCTTTTTTTATTTGTATCTCAACCGTAGCATCATGTGCCTCAACGAGTTGCTGTGTACGCTGAGCAATCAAGACATGGGCTTCTTTTCGCCATCCTTCATCAAAGGTTCTAAAGGTTCCTTGCATATCTACACGCTCTGGAATAACATTAGTAGCTCCTCCGACAGAATTTATCTTACCTATAGTAAGCACAGAGGGAGTATTGGGATTAGATCTTCTGCTGATAATAGACTGTAACGATTGGATCAGTTCAGCTGAGATAAGTATCGGATCGATAGTCTCATGAGGTAGCGCTCCATGTCCTCCTTTGCCAATGACAGAAATAAATAGCTCATCACATGAAGCCATAAAATAATCCGGCCGAATTCCAACAGTCCCACTCGGCAAGCTAGGATGTACGTGCTGACCGATAATCTGTGACACCTTAGGTCCCTCAAACACTCCATCAGCAATCATCATAGATGCTCCTCCAGGTAATCGCTCTTCTCCAGGTTGAAAAATACATCTCACGGTAACATCAAGCTCATGCTCTATCTCCTTAAGGACCATGATACAGCCCAATAGTGATGAGGTATGTACATCATGCCCACAGGCATGCATGACTCCCGCATTTTGTGATTTATAAGGGACCTCGTTTTGTTCTGTTATGGGCAGTGCATCCATATCTGCCCGCAGTGCTACTACCCTATCGCCTTGACCTATCTCTGCAACGATGCCCGTGCCAGTAGCCAAGCCATCACGATAACCGACACGTAACTCTGACAGTATAGATTTCACATACTCTGATGTTTTATACTCCTCAAATGACAACTCAGGATGAGCATGTAGGTGTCTTCTGATAGCTATGATTCTCTCTAGGTGATCAGACACCAGTGATTTTATCTTATTCTTCATATCTCAACATACTTTTCCAAATCAACCTAAAATTGTATATACAAAGGTAAAGATCCTTAATCACTGAATAGTGTAAGGCATAATCATAAGTTTTACTTTCTTCGATGATTTCGTTTATCGAGATAACTCCATAACCTATATGCGGACGCCCCGTGAGCTCCTCCTGAGTCAAGTTATCGCCGATTACTGTGATCTTATTAACAATCAGTCTCCAAACTTTAATAAAATAAGAGCGTCTTGTGGGATTAAAGATGACCAAAGGAGATAGTATAAAAAATATCATTCCAGCACATCTATCAAAAACTGCTTTTTGAAATCGATATGGCTTATGCGATAAATTAAATTTATGCAGTTCTCCATATCCATACCCCACACCATAACTAAGGTTACTATTGAATAAACAATGACTTTTATGACTATAAAAAAAGAGATTTTGTGGCTGACTGGATGTCAACTGTGTTTTAATACTGAGCCCTTTAATGGGGACCACACAGGCATTTGAGAGTGTTGGAGATGTTATTGTAGCATCAGGAAGAAGCGATTTCAATTGCTTCTTTAGGTCTTCAGACATTGAATCGGAGAACTTCAAGTCTTTGTCACTTAAGAACATAAATCTATAATTCAACAAGCAGGTGTACAAAAACGTCGACAATAAAACTACAAATCTTGAGAATCTCAACTCAGATGGAATCAATGCATACATGGTAAGGGTAATGAAAAATGCCAGTATAGGACCTACAAGTGTAATGGTCGCTTTCTTAGAAGATCTATGCTCCAAATAATAACCAGTTATATACAACATAGCGACATATATGGCACCTAAGAAGAGTGAGCTCAGCATAACAGATATCCAATGGAAATAATACAAGTGGCCTCGATACAGCATACTCCATAGAACTGATACACTCATCATTATTAAACTGAAAAGGCCAATATCACGTACC
>CAZJHC010000275.1:0-5425 GCA_964545645.1 uncultured Saprospiraceae bacterium | reverse complement strand
ATCTGTAACTGTTCTTGGATCTCACTGTTAAACAAAATGATAGACCAACACTCTGAGACCGTTAAGGCAATGGTCAATGCCAAGCAGAATCGAGGTAGTAGGCTCATGAGAGACTTCTTGACATCGTTACTTATCAAAATACGATCTATAAAAAAGATTGTCGCTCCCCACACCATGGCGCCTATAATAGTAATGATCATATTGTCATAAACCACATCCATGGTCGCCGCCATACTTGCGGCTCCTATTAATGCAGGTAGCCAGACCAAAGAGCCCCTGATGGCGTACTTGTTAATCGTGTGCTTACTGCATTTAGAGATGGTATCTGCATCTACTCCAGCAGAGTAGAGGCAGAACCTTGTGAACGGATTGATATTATTTGTTTTCATGTGTTATTAATTTAGTTAGAGTAATTAGTTATCTCGGCATTAACAGCTTGCTCAAAAGAGTCTAATAAGCTGTCCATGATGCGAAAGAATCTCAGCTCTGTATTGATTAGAGATTCATTATACCTCTGGTAGGTACCTTCGATTGGCTTTAAGGTCTCAGCGTATACATAGTCATCCTTTATGTTTTCGAGGAAGTTCCTGCGTCTCATTCTGATGTCCTCAAATATCTCTTCAAATTTCTCAAGTAAGAAGCTTGATAATATCCTACGATATTGTGCTCCTACTCCTTTGATACCAGCGTTGCATCGCTCCTCAAACATCTTGAGCTTGGTCTCCATTAAGGCATGATAAAACTTGTTGCGATAAGCTCCAGAATGTTTTACCAAGGTAATCCTCTCTTCGTCAATTATTTTGGCCATGGACCGATTAGTCAGTTTAAACCACAAAGTGGTATCTCCATTGATTTTATCCATGTAGTATTCTTGAATTTTTTGGCCGTCAGCAGCGATTGACTCTAGTTCTTTAATGTCCTTTTGTACATCGGTGCTACCCTTCTTTTCAAGGTGTGTTCTGGGGTTAACGGATCTGTTTTTGCTGTTACCCAATTGTGGATAATCGAAACCCAAAGACTCCTGAAACTTGATTTTTTCTGATTTTTTCATGATCATTATTGATTTAGTAGTGAATTAATTATTGATTTTTTCGGTGATGTTATTTTGCAGTTCTAAGAATTGATCTTCCAATCCTTCGAGTGCCTTTTCTATAGTGTTAGCCCCCTTACAAGCATGATATTTAATCTTTAATCTATAGATATAGTCCTTCTGCTCCGATGTAAGTTGGTCGGAGAACTGAGCAAAATATTTACGAGAATAGGCCCGATATGCTTCATCAGCAAGAAGCCAATCCTGTGCATCATATGTGGTTTTGTGCTGCTCTACCTTTAGGATAAATGCATCAAACTGTACAATGTATTGGTCAGCGGTAATTGGACGTATCTGTCTGTCTGGTGTACATTGCCATAAGGACATAATAAGCATACTAATAATTAGATATGACTTGTATCTAACCTTGTTAGCACTATTGATCCGCATGCGTATATGTTGTCGCATCTCAACAATGGTGGATTGAACTAGTGTATGAGCAGAAATAAGGAAGTCAGGTAAAATGCACAAAAGCAGTGCGACTACGGCAACCTTGATTATAGGTATGGGTAACCAACGTACAAAGATTGGTGTGATGATATCTATTAGTATACCATCTAAACCCTGGTAAAAAAGGGTGTATTGATCAAAGATTATCTGAGAATACAGCTCAGAGGTCAATTGGTAAAGCAGTTGTAAAGCTTGATAAAAAAAGTGATTCATCTGTTTGATTTTAAAGGTTGAAAAATACTCAGCGAGAAAAATCAACTTCAGATGTATGAGACTGGGCTCAAGACTATGTCAAGCTATGAAGCACTCTTAATGATAGGGCCTCTGACAACTGCTATCCATCGATAACACTTGTAATATAAGGGTTAATTAATGCGGTATACCGAGGTGGTCGACATATCCTTATAAAAACTCGATGAATACCATAATATCAGATGTAAACAGATTGAGAAATATAATTATTATCTAATAAGACTTCGTTTAACAATTGCTGTAGCTTAATCAATTTTGGTGATTCACTACCTAATACTCTTTCTATGAATGCTACTTGCCCTTGTATGCTGGCTTTATACTTTTTAAATCTCCTGCGATTGTCATTAGTTAACTTATGATTGAGCATTTTCATATGTTGATAGGTGGACTTGAGACTTTTGAGTTTTTTGATATTGTCTATTAGATCTTCATATAGATCTTTGGTAATATCGAGTTCATTCATTCTTACAACTATACCAGTTATGACATGATCGTCATGAGGTTCATAATATTTAATCTTATTGGGGTTTAGGGTGAAATCATTTTGTTGTGCTATCTGATTTATACTGTTTTGTATATGCTCATGTATAGGCTCTACTGTGGAGAAACTAAGATCATCGACATATCTTGTATAGGTTAGATCATTGTCTTGGGCGAATGCCATCAAGTCTATATCTAATTGCAATGCAGCAATATTGCTTAACACAGGAGACGATGGAGCGCCCATTGGTAATCTTGATTTATAAGTGCAGATTTTAGCTATTGACTTGAGGATATCAATATCGATTGGAGGACAGATTTGCTTGATGGATTTCATGATTTTTTTCTTATCGACAGAGTGAAAAAAATCGTTATCATCGATATTGTATATATAGGTAGCGCCTTGATGGCAGATAGCATTGCTAAAGATATCTCTTCTGGTTCCACTAATTGCCTTGGGTATATAACCATGTGTACAAGGGGGTAGATAAGGGCCATAAGTATTGTTGAGTGCAGTGGCAATACGACGTTGTACGGTGGCCAGATTAGCATTGGGGTTTTCTATTTTTCTTTTCCCTCCAGAAGGTTTCTTAATATTGAAGGTGAGGTAAGATCTATCATGAAAAGCCTGGTTGAGGGATTTGGGGCTGACATTAATCAGATTGCATAGATCAACATGGCTAACACATTGTCCAAGAGTTTTGTTTGGCATATTAGACTTCTATAATGGTTCCATAACCGATACTTACAGCCTGCCCTATACTTAAGAGAGACGGAATGTATAAATTACTTGTGAAATATAAATCAAATGAAATAGGATGTGTATCTCGTCGATCACCATGCATATGCCTGGTAGTCTTGCTGTATATATTAGGTTGGATATTGATATAATAGTTCACAACCATAGAATCTGGTTGAACTGACTCAATCATGTAATTGAGATGACTACGAAGAATCTTAACTAGTAGATCATGGAGCGTGTCGCTGTACCATAATCGCTCAGATCTATTGATCTGCATAAATTGAGATAATGGTTCAATGATATCCCTATAATATGATCGGGATTCATCACGTAGTGCTTGCCAATACTCCACTCTATACAAGTAAGGCCGATCAACTATACTTATTACTGGTTGGAATATTTTTTGTTGTGCAGGATAGAGTCTTTTTTTTTCCTTGAATCTTCGCTGATCAAGAGACGATATAGATCTGTCCAGAATAGAAATGCCCTCGTTGATAGCTACAGCATAGAGTTGATCGTTGACAATCTTTGTCTGACACAGTTTGTATTGAGCGGTGTAGTAATTGCTTAGACTGGCATCAGGGTAGATGGTATGATGGTATGCATTGATATCAATAAAATGAGGTTTCCCCTTGTTCTTATGATTAATAGCTATGACCTTCATCCTCATAGGATTCAATTATAACATAATTTTAAGAAGTATGGATATAATCATCATAGAACCTGCCTGTCGTGTATGTATAGCTGATCACGTCTATCTGAGGTTCACATCGGCCAATAAAGACGTCATACACAGGCTGTCGGCGATTGAGTCTATACAGATTAATGAGACGACCTCTCTGGATGCGGAGGTATTAAGAGAGATCCTGAGTTATAATATTAGATTGTCTCTGGTTGATGATAATGGTGACACATTAGGCGAGTGGTATGGTAATGTCCCTAATAAGTCAATACAGCTGAAGTACAAACAGATGCTCTATATCCGAGGTGGTTATGGATATATTAAAGCCAGTAAATGGATCATGGACAAAATCTTTAACCAGATTGCACTGTTATCTCAGCTCTCAGGAGATGTGCTATGGTTGAAAGATAAATATGAATCCATTTTGCAATCTTATAGCCAAGAGCAAATAGAAAATGTATATCACGAAGAGCCCATTATCACTAAGCACTATTACAGACAAGTCAATACTATCTTACCTACTGCATTTAGATTTGACAAAAGGACAAGGATGCCAGCGGCTGATCCTTATAATGCCTTGATTAATTATGCCTACTCCTACTTGTACCGATTGGTAGAGGATGCCATAGTATCTGCGGGATTAGATCCATACTTAGGCTTTTACCATAGCAATCAAAAAGGAGGAAAGGCATTAGTCTTTGATATGATCGAACCCTACAGGCCCTGGGTTGATTACCCAGTGATCCAATTGTGTCTGACTTATACAGCCGATATAAGTGCTAACTTTACTTATGATTCAGACGCATGCATACTTTCTCGTAGTATCAAACAAATCGTTATGACCGATGTAGCTGCGCATTTTGACCGTACCATTAAATACAACAATCGTAGTTTGACAAGAAAAAACCACATTTATGCTGCTGCTAAGAAGCTCAAAATAGAAATACAAAATAATGGCAAAAGCTAAGAATAACTATATGCTATGTTATGATATCAGTGATGATAAGAAAAGAATGAAGATACATCGATTATGTACTAATTATGGATGGATAATGGTACAAAAAAGTCTATATTTAAAAGGTGGTATCTTGACAAGGGAGAAAGACTCTTTAATGAAACAGATTAAGAAAATTGATCTAAAATATCCGAATATATTTGACAGCATTGTCTTTATTAACGTGGCTTCAAATCAGCTGAGAACAGCGGATCAAATTGGATATGAATTTCCTTTCTCTTCTTTCTTGGGAGACTCACGGTTAGAGATCATTTAGTTCTTTGATGTATGGGATTATTATCGTCGCCTGAGAGTTCCTACAATTAGGCACTTTAACCATAATATTAACATATTATATAATTAAATATGTGTTGAACCTCGAGTTATTTTCGATTTTTGCGATCTATTATTCTGATTATCAACTGATTGCGAGATCTATATGGGTCCAGACTACCGTCTCAGAAGAGTACTATCGACCCCTTAATGTATTTTCCATCATTAGAAAATTATTGGGTCCAGACTACCGTCTCAGAAGAGTACTATCGACCCAAAATTTTTCATAAATATAGATTTAAAATGTGGGTCCAGACTACCGTCTCAGAAGAGTACTATCGACCCCTCTTTAGTTTCCTACAACGCTGAATATCTGAGCCCCTACGCGCTTTTCTGATGGGATCCGTCCGCAAGCTTGAGTACTTATCATTTAAACATTTCTTATGGGGGTAATTATTCTCA
>CAZJHC010000274.1:0-5425 GCA_964545645.1 uncultured Saprospiraceae bacterium | reverse complement strand
ATGGTATACGATCATCTCGTAAGCTCCAAAAAGAATGTGAACGTAACATTGAACTATGGTGGCTGCTTAGCTTTCAAAAACCCAGATACAAAACCATCGCTGATTTCCGTAAAGAAAACCCGATTGGCTTCTCTAATTTGTTCATTTTCTTCAGAGACTTCTGTATTGGCCTTGGCCTTTATGGAAGGCAAAATGTAGCCATCGATGGTTCTAAGTTCAGAGCACAAAACTCTAAGAAGAGAAACTACAACGCTCGCAAAATCAAGCAACACCTTGATTACATCGATGAGCAACAGCAACGATATTTCGAAGAACTGGAGCAAGCGTTAGGCAGAAACTAAAAGAACAACGATGAAACGACCACTACTTAATTTGACTTTAATTTTTGCTTTTATAGTTGGATTTATTTCCTGCAACGGACAAGTCAAAAAAGACCTAAAGAAAGAAGAAGTAAATGACTTTGACATAGCTTCTGTGAAACAGCCAAAACTTATAAAAACTCAAGGCTCAAAACCAGGAGACAATGTCCATTGTAGCCTACAGGACAAAGAGGGTAACCTTTGGTTCGGAACTACATCTGAGGGTATTTACAAGTATGACGGAACATCCTTTAATCAATTTACAGAGTCAAATGGACTTAGTAGCAATACCGTTCATCACGTTTTGGAAGATAGAGATGGTAAGATTTGGATTGCAACATCTAAAGGAGTCAGTGTTTATGATGATAAAAAATTTTCTAAAATTTCAATTCCTATACTGAAAGGCAGACCACCCAACACATACAATAATAGGAAAGATGTGTTTAGTATAACTGAATCAAAAAGCGGCAAACTATGGTTCGCAACAATTGATGGTGTCTTTATCTACGATGGTGATTCCTTTACTCATTTTGAAGTTAACGAAGGTGCAAGCGGTTTTTTGAACAGTAATAACAACGTGGAATATATCTTAGAAGATAAAGCAGGTAATATTTGGTTTGGAGGACGAGGGAATAAAGGTGTATTTCGTTATGATGGTAAATCCATGACTAATCTTAGGATGGATAGTGACAATTGGGCTTGGCCCGTTTTACAAGACATAAAAGGGGATATTTGGTTTAGTAATTGGAATGGAGCTTATCGTTATGACGGCAACTCATTTACAAGATTTACTAAAAAAGAAGGCTTATCTGGAGATATGGTGGCTAGGATAATAGAAGACAAAAAGGGAAACCTTTGGTTTGGTGGCGATGGACTTTCTCGTTATGATGGTAAGTCATTCACTCGATTTACAAAAAAAGATGGATTAATCGATAATTCTGTTTTCTCAATTTTAGAAAGTATCGATGGAAATATCTGGGTTGGAACTAGACATACTGGTTTAAGCCTTTACGATGGCAATACCTTTTCTAATTTCTCAGAAATTGATTAAAAGTTTGATTCAGTGTTCAAACTTTCAGAGAATAATATTGATAATGAGTCAAATGACGACCAAATAGATTTAGACATATAGTACTTAAAAAAGGGTCAAATTCTACCTTAATAAATTAGACTCTTTGGGAAATCGGAAAATGAATTTATCCGAATAAAGGGTATATATAATATGAGACGATGAGAGTTCAGACTTGCTATCGCTGCGTCCGCTCCAAATCACCGTACATACCCGCTACAACCGCTACAGTCTATAAATTTGAATAGAATGATTTACTCAATAATGGTTCAAAAGGAAGAAATTATAATAATTTAAGAGTTGAATCAGATGTATTGCCAATTACTACATACCTCTTGTAAGTCAGAATAAAATGGATCATAAAACCTTCTTTAACCAAGCGGAAATAAAAGAATTTAATGGTATAGATGCCACAATAACTTATAGGAAATATGGCAGCGGCTCTCCACTTTTGTTGATACATGGATTTCCTGTTCATGGATATACATGGAGAAAGATCTTGCCAGAACTATCAAAGAAGAACACATGCTATGTGGTTGATCTTCCTGGCCTTGGGTTAAGTAAATGGACAAATGAAACCAATTTTCATTTTGAAGCTCAATCACGGCGTTTGGTCAACTTTCTAAAATCAGAGGGTATAAAATCTTGCTCGATAATAGCGCAGGATACAGGAGCAACCACAGCTCGGTTAATAGCTTTATCAAAAGAAATAGAAGTCCCAACATTAATATTGTTCAATACGGAGGTTCCTGATCATCGTCCACCTTGGATAGAATTATACCAAAAGGCAAGTCTAATACCCCTGGCGCATCACATATTTAAATTATCCTTAAAGAATAAATATTTTGTAAGATCAGGTATGGGGTTAAAAGCATTCTATACGAATAAAAGGCTATTAAAAGAAGAAGAAAATATTGCTCCATATTTAGATTTAGTCACAAGCAGCAATAAAAGGATGAAAGGGGCCTTGAGCTACCTAAGGGGGTGTGATCTAACATTTATGGATACGTTGAAAGATAAGCAACAATGGATCACATCCAAAGTCATATTAATCTGGGGCGAAGATGATGTGACATTCCCAGTAGCATATGGCGAAAAGTTAGCCAGCCAGTTTAAAGAAGCAGCGTTTTATAGAATACCTAATGCATCATTAATGCCCCATGAGGAAAAGCCAAAAGAAGTATTAGACATCATCAAATCAGCATTATAACTGTAGTCAATGAATGTATATAGTGATCATAAATCGCATACGCTCACCACGTCGCAGATGATATTGTTAGGTCGATCCTCGCCACAAGTATTTAATAAGAAGATGAACAGACCTTACAATCCTTACTATGAATTATAGATTATTAATTCCTGTGATGGTTGCCCTTGTAGTTTCTTGTCAATCAGGCGATGAATGGAGTAATTACAAATTGGTCTATAAGAATGATAAAGACGGAACCACCTTGACAGGTAGCAAAGAAGAATTAGTACAACATATACGAGGAGGGGCAGATATAAAAATTGGTTGGGGTGTAAAAGGAACTTCTCATACCATTGAGCATATCGCCAATCCGATTTGGGTGGCAGTTCTTGATGAGTCTGAAGTCGTCGCACATTTAGATGCACAAGTATTGTCACAAACCGATTGGCAAAATTTAAGTGCTAATTATGCTGACAGCACATTGCTTCAACAGGAGTGGAGAGTCGTAATCACTACAAAAGGAGAATTTGATGCTGTTTGGATTGATAGGACAAGCAAGGATGTCATGAAGCGAAGGCCACAGAATCATATTATCTCTTGGTTTGCAAGAGGAACCATGAAAAATGAGCCATTTTTCTCAACAAAAAAGGAATAAAAAGCAGCCCACAATTACTACTGAAAAGGATCGCATGGCTCATGGTTATATAGAGAGTGTTATATGTTCATCACGGCCATATAAATGCATAGGGCAGGTAACATGATGTTAGAGGGGATAGCTCACTGTCCTTAGCTGGTTTGGGCTATTATTTTTTCACAGCGGTCGAGGTACTCTAAGGTCGCTCGATCTTGGGTGAGGGTTTGAGCTACGGTGTCAAATAGATCTTTAGCTTCCTTATATTGACCATCTTCAAATAATGCTATCGCAGCTTCATAGGTGGGCTTCATGTTGACTTTGGAGGCGGCCTGAGGGTCTGTCTTCACAGAGATGATTTCTACGAGTGTGACGAGCTCCGATCTTCCTTTGACCTGACCTATGTGCAAGAGACGATGAGGATACTGGTTGGCATCCTTGAGTATGTGCAGTGTAGATAGGGTCGTCAGTATCGGTACATTGTAGTGCTTGGCCAGGCCTTCTAATCGAGAGGCGAGATTGACTGCATCTGATATGACCGTAGTGTCCATACGCTGTGGCTCTCCGACGGTACCCAACATGACAGACCCTACGTGTAGACCGATACCGATCTTAATAGGACTTAAACCCTCGTTAGTTCTTTGATCATTATAGTCTCGGAGGACCTCGTGCATCCCTATGGCTGCATTGATGCAGTCTTCGACACTATTAGGAAAAAGAGACATGATGGCGTCTCCGATAAACTTGTCAACGAAGCCTCCATTGGCGGTGATGACTGGGCTTATCTTCTTAAAGTATGAATTGATAAAATCAAAATTCTCCTGAGGAGACATGGTTTCTGATAGTGCTGTGAACGATCTGATATCTACGAACAGGATGGACATCTCTGCTCGGCGCTGATCTCCCAGTACCACCTTGGTGATGTCATCCTTGCCCAGAAAGGACAAAAATTGGGCTGGGATGAATCGACTGTAGGACTGATTAGTCTCTTGGAGGTTCAAGGTGAGTTGTTTGACATCCTCAAAGGCCTTACCAAACATATAGGCAATATTGAGAGCCTGTATAATAATAAAGGCCAAAAGACCATACTCAAGGAAATTGCCCGTATTGATGACCTCAAAGCCATACAATATATCATTGATCGTGGCCATCGCAAATATGCCTGCTCCGATTAGGGCATTGAGGGCTCCTTTCTTATCATCACGATAGGCCCTGATCATCGCCCTAAATACGATGAAGGCACATATTATCACCCCGACGACGATAAGATAAAGGAGCTGACCGAAGACGACCTTATCCGTAAGGAGTATGACGAGCATAACTATCAATGTGGCCAACACCCAGGACCGTTTTATCCATAACGAGATGTACCCACTGAAGAGCTCATCGACAAATAGAATGAACAGTGGTGACAACAAAAACATGCTTATGTATTCTATCCGGGCAGTAGCCATCCATGACAATTGGGGAGCCAGATAATTGATAAGCACATGACCCACACACAATCCTCTGAAGGCCAGTGCGATACAAAAGATACCAAAGTATAGGGTGCTGCGATCTTCGGGGCGCATCACATAGATCATGATCTGATAAAATCCTATGATGAAGAGGGCACCGATGATAAATGCCTCCAGCATCAGCCTCAGGGTCCATGAAGACATGATGACATGCGATAGCCCCAGCTTGGGAGCTGCCCACATACCTCCCTTGCGATCTTGATAATTGCTGACTTGGATGGACAACTGCACAGTATCACGTGCATAAAACCCTGCGACAACAGGTTTGAACTGTGACTTATGGCGCATAGCCTCAGTGGCGACGTGACCATTATGGGCTATGAGTATCGTATCCATGTATACTCTGAAGGCGGTATACATATAAGGAATCTCAAGAGCATAATGAGCCGATTCTGAAGGGAAAATAATCTTGAGATGATAGGTGCCATGACCAAAGCCAGATAGGTCTTCTGCCCATACACCTGGCAAGTCCATGTACTCCTCCGGGGCACTGTCAGACTTGACAATATTGAGAACATCTTTTTGAAATATCCAAGATCCCTCCATGGGGAGAACCGTATGATCATCAAATGTATACATACGGAGGTCTAAGGTGCCCTGGTCGATGGTCGGCTGTCCTGATAATAGACAAGTCGACATAATAACAATGGTTATCAATAT
>CAZJHC010000273.1:0-5425 GCA_964545645.1 uncultured Saprospiraceae bacterium | reverse complement strand
GCCTCATGGATACAGTTCTCTATAGTTTCCTGTGGTTTGAATCGTTGTATGGCATAGGCTGCATTAGCACTCACTACGGCATTCTGAGCCTTAGTACCATTACCACTGAGTATAGACATAAATATCTCTGCCGCAGCCTCCACAGTATGTCCACCATGTAGGTCTTCCATAGTCAACTGAGGTAATCCTATCTCCTGTGGACTCATCGAGCCATTAAATCGCTTAGATCTGATTTGGAATGAACCAGTCAACGAAATCTCATCATAGCCATCATCGGCATGTATTACCGCATACTCGATATCCATATCATCAAATACTACTTGATAAAGTGGAAGCAAGTCACTACTGAAAACCCCCGTGATCTGTCTAGCTGGACGTGATGGATTCAATAATGGGCCAAGCATATTAAAGAAGGTCTTAGTCTTCATACCTCGACGTATAGCACCAACATGTTTCATCGCTGGATGAAAAAGCGGTGCATGCATGTAGCAGAAATTACCTTTCTCTAAGTCTTTGCTCAGTTTGTCCTGATCATTAGAAAATTGATAGCCCAGATATTCGAGCACATTGGATGATCCACAGCTAGACGATACGCCATAATTACCATGCTTAGCCACTTTATATCCTGCACCAGCTACGACAAATGAAGATATCGTAGATATATTGAACGTATCCTTGCCATCACCACCAGTACCACACAGATCAATCGTATCATAATCGCTAAAATCAATAGGCAACGCCAACTCGATCATAGCCTCCCTGAAACCGGCAAGCTCTTCGCCAGTGATAGGCCTCATCTGAAAACAAGTCAATAAGGCCGTGGTCTGGTACGGATCTACTCTCCCTTCTCCTATAGCAGTCAATATCTCCGAGGCCTCAGATTTAGTTAAGTGTTCTTGAGCATATAACCTATTGAGTATGGATTTCAATTCATAGCTCTTAATTTCTTCAGACATATGGGTCATTATAAATCTGTAATAAATGTATTGAGAGTTTTTGTAGATGAACGATAGATCACCATAATTCTCCAATTGATCTTACCAACAGTGCCTATTTCAAGCACTATTATCCAGAACTAACTCCTATCTTAGATAACAAGTGTTTAGCACAATACAGCATAGGATCATACAATCGGTCATCACTCTGATGGTTATTCTTATCCTTCCATTGAGCAATAACGGTCAAATCAGGCCAAATTTGACTGTTGGAGAGGGACACGACGGTGTTCATACTATCGAGTTATGTCTGAGCATAACTAATCTCTATGACCGTGATTATATCATGCAGTCCATCGAGTTTCAAGTGATTGTCGTGCAGTTTGCCGAAGGAATCATCGAAGGAGATCAAACCATGGAACCAATTTGTTTGGACCCTCGAGATTTTGAATTGATTTCAGAAAGTATCAGCCCTACTATCGATCGCAACAAGTTAGAAACACTAAGATCTGATTCAAAGGACTTCGAACTGTTCTGGCAGTTCATCCGAAATATAACGCTCACTCCGGGTCAAACCTTGGAAATCGCTTGTCTAACAAATAATACGCTTCACACCGGCTGCACCGAGCTCTTTGCATTCATAGACTGCTTTGGCACTCAATTCACCAAGTTTACCAATGGGTTTGAGATTCCACGAGGGGATGATCTATGTCCAGTCCTGGAGCTATCCCCATGTGCCAAGATTAATGCCTATCCTGATAGCGTTGTGTTGACCTGCAACGCTACTGATGAGGACGAATTAATGGTCGCTTGGGAAGAAATAGACAATACAGATAACTATGAGGTAAGAATTAATATGGGTGAGTGGCAGGAAAGTAATAACCAGTTCTCTCACAGTATAGATAATCTGATGCCAGGATCTGAACTTAGCATAGAGTTTAGAGCCAATACTCCATGTGATGATATGCCCTATGGCATGATCAGCTGTACCCTACCAGAAAGAGATATCAATGATGAACCAGATATTTATATACCTAATGCTTTCTCTCCCAATGGTGATGGCATCAATGACAGGTTCAAAATTGAGCCTCCAACGGGCTTCATCATAGAATCTGTCAAGATATTTACTCGGTATGGAGAGCAAGTATATCTGACTAATCAAGCAGTGGCGTCATGGGATGGCATATACCAAACTATACCGGTCAATCCCCAGCTACTCTGGTGTCAAGTAGTTTATAACGATTTGTTTGGTCGGACTAAGGTGATCACCTCTGAGGTATCATTGATCAGGTAATAGGCTTATATCTCCAATACCTTAAGGTTTGGCTTCTTCATTCTAACCTATCATTGCTAATAAACTTTCTTAGAATAAAACACAGCGTTAGGGAGTTTAGAGAACATAGACTTTAATCCGTAAATCAAGAAAACTAAATCACTCAATGTTCAGATACTTGAGTCTTTTCCAAATTTTTAGGACCTGTACTATCGTCTTTTTTTCTTCTTCCTACCGAAGTTTCTGCGGCTACCTCCACCACGGCCTTTGCGTCCATTGGGGTTAGGGTTAGCAATCTCAACATTGATACGTCGCCCTCTAAATCTGGATTTACCCATCTTGTCAATGACTACATCTTCTAAGCCCTCTTCTATCTCAAAGAAGCTGAAGTTCTTTTGTAAATCTATCGCCCCGATATCAAATGACTTACCACGCAGCGATTGATTGATCAGTGTAATCATTTCTTTAGGATTGACCTTTTGATCCTTTCCTATATTAATGAAGTATCTGGTAAAGTTACCGTTACCTCTATCTTTCTTTTTACGTCCTCCTCGATCTTTAGATTGTTGCGCAGTTACATTGAGGTCACCAGCATTTTCATAATATTCTAAAAACCTGTTGAATTCAACTGAGACAAACCTCTTGATGAGGTCCTCTCTACTCATCCATGACAACTTGTTATTGACCTCTTCGATAAACTCCCCGATCTGCTCTTCATTGACATCGACTTGTTCTACCTCATTGATCAAATTAAAAAGTCGCTTGCGACAAATTTCAGATCCTGCAGGAATTTCTTTGCGTTCGAACTTCTTGTCTATTTTTTTCTCAAGTTGCCTGATGCGGCCACCTTCCTTTGCACTGATGATCGTAATACAGATGCCCAGTTTATTAGCCCTTCCAGTACGGCCGCTGCGATGGACATATGTCTCTAGGCTGTCAGGCAGGTTATAATTGATTACATGCGATAGGTCATTGACATCGATACCCCTTGCGGCCACATCTGTAGCCACCAGCATCTGAATTTTTTTGTTTCTAAATCGTTGCATGACCAAATCTCGCTGCGCCTGTGATAGATCGCCATGTGTACAGTCTGCTGAGTATCCATCTTGCATAAGCCTATCGGCTATCATCTGCGTCTCTCGACGAGTACGACAAAAAACGATGCTATAGATATCTGGATTGTAATCCGCCAACCTCTTAAGGACTTTGTAGCGGTTCTTGTCATGGGTCATATAGTACTCATGACTCACATTGGAGGTAGATTTATTTTCTGAGATGACTGATATCTCATGAGGTTCAGTCATGTACTTTTTGGCAATACGGCGTATCTCCTTAGGCATCGTTGCCGAGAAGAGGACTGTTTGTTTTTCTTCTGGTGTCGTCTCCAGGATAGCATTGAGGCTCTCCTGAAATCCCATCGATAGCATCTCATCCGCTTCATCCAGGACCAAGAACTGTACGTCCCCCAACGTCAACTTACGGCGTTGTATTAAGTCCAATGTTCTTCCTGGGGTCCCTACGACTATATGGACACCTCTTTCTAGGCCTCTCATCTGATCTCTAATATGTGCTCCACCATAGACAGCCAGCGTTGAGATCTTTTTCATATGCTTGCTATAAGCCTCTATATCTCGACATATCTGCAGACATAACTCCCGAGTCGGTGTCAGGATGATGGCCTGTACTGTCTTATCATCGAGATCTATCTGGTTGATAATCGGCAGACTAAAGGTCGCAGTTTTGCCAGTCCCCGTCTGCGCTAGAGCAATTAGGTCTGTATCATGCTCGAGCAAATATGGGATCGCTTGAGACTGGATCGGTGTAGGTTGTTCAAACCCTAGATCTTCTAACCCTTTTAATAAGTCAGGAAGTAAATTGAGTTCTTTAAAAGTAAGGCTCACAAGAGTATTATTTGATGACTTTGAGCTCTTACCTCCTTCAATTGTTTAACTCAGTCGAGTTGCAGATTCAAAAGTAATCTCAAAAAAGCTGCAAAGATACGCTTATTTGAGAGTTGTGCTTATAATCGTCTAATGCATTCATTAACTTATGGCTCTAAGCGAAGCCATATCATTGACCTGTGCCATCGTCCGCCATTTTTATCAAGACCTCCAACTCACCAAAACAATCTAATGTTGCTCCGTTCCAAATATTCATTACCTCATCGTCATCACTATCAATAACCATTTTACCAGTTTCACCAATCTCTATATGTGTTCCTTCTGTTGCTAACAAACCATAGTCCCCGTAAACATAGATATATTCATAGTTGTAGATAGCTATTATTTCGGCCAGGTAAGGTGTAGCCGCATTGATTAATCCATAGGTTCTCATGTTGTTAGATATAATGGTATCAAGATTGATAATCTCACCACAGTTGACCAATCCATAAAAAGCTGATTCAAGATGAGCGACGCCTTCATTGAGCCAGATTGCTTTATTTAAAAGAGATTTGTTGTGCACAGCAATACCGTCATACCCATTCATTTCGTGCGATTTTAGATATACCGAATCATGCTTAATTTTATGGTCAATAATGCTCATTTTTTCAGAAACATCATCAACAAGCAGATAAGCCATTGGGCCATTATAGAAGCTGTCAATATTAGTCAAGCCCTCCGAAATCACATTGGTTATTTTTATGGTATCATAGTTACTTAATGTCCCCAAATTGCTCATACCAGGACCTTCACAATTATCAATTTTGATTATCCCTAAATTTTGCAGGAAACCAGTAACATTAACAATGGAATAGACACCACCATTGATATTTGAAATGTCTACATAACCCGAGTCCATATTTACAAAGGAATCAACTGTTAAGATTCCAAGATCATATATTTGACTAATCTTAATAGTATCATGATTAAGGATCACTCCATTATTAGAAATTGCTGTAGAATCTATATTCTTCAACTCAATGAACCCATTGTTAATCAAACAAGAAGTACTCAAGACATTTTTAAGTCCTTGAGCCTTATTAGCGACTAAATCTTGTATTAAAATAACGCCTTCATTCTCTAAGCTGTTATAGTTTTTGATAGCCATAATCTCAATCGAATCAATATAGATTGAATCATCATTAATAAATGTACCTGGCTGATCAATAGCTATAGCGACATCACATTTTGAAATATTTATTTCTCCACTATTCTCGACAGTACCCTCCTCTAAGTCTATACCAATGTCTATAATATTTTGGATATCTATTATAGCC
>CAZJHC010000272.1:0-5430 GCA_964545645.1 uncultured Saprospiraceae bacterium | reverse complement strand
ACAATAAGGTTGCCACCGCCGCTTGCGTTGCTGAAATAAAATTGTGGCTCAATAATTAATTTATAATACGTCATGATTGACTTGATTTAGAAAAAATTGGATAGAATTCTATAAGTTCGGAGGCCTCTAACAAGTCTGACTTGGAATAACCACTGAGTGCCTCCTGGTAATCAAGCTGGTTTGTAGAACTTTTTAAATAGAGCAATAGCGAATCAAAGGCTATATCATCAAAATGTAAGGATTTGATGATCCGTTGCAATTTACTTGTTGGCCATTTTCCTTCACCATATTTGATATTCTTAAACAGACCTATACATCGATAAAAACTTGAAGGAGAATCCGTTATACCTGTAAGAGTCAATGCATCTCTTTTAAATTTTGTCGATTGGGAAGTATATTCTCGCAACCAGATATCTTCAAGAGTTCCTGATATGCCTTCCTTAAAAACCATGTAATGCAGGCGTGGATTTTCATCTATTCTTGAGGCTTTTTTTGCATTTTGGCATAGCTCCTCAGCAATCTTGTATGCCTTATAAAATGGATGATTGACGTGAGTGATGGCAATGCCAGCACAAGCAGGAATACCAGGCTTACCTTGATATTCTTCACCTAATAGTTTGATATATTTTTCTGCTAAGTAAATTCCAAGCTTGCCATGACAAATGAAAGTTATATCATCACCAGCATTGATGATAGAACGAAAAGGCAACACATATTTTACTCTATCAGCTGATTTTGGATCCTCTATTTTATAAAGATCTATACTATGATCACCATAAACATCCCTAATAGAGCCGTCCTGGATCAGTGAGCAAGTCTCTTTAATAACCTCTCTGAGGCAATAAGAGAGCTTAGCTTCTAACCAGTCTGATGTCTCGACAAACTCATCTTCGGTGTTGATTTTCTTAAACAAGTCTCCAATCTTATTACCATCGATATGGACAACCGAGAGAAAGGCTTTGGTTTTTTCTGGAGCAAACTCTGAACCGATAGAAGAAAATACCAGCTGTTGATCTTTTAATAGGTCATTATAGCGGGATTGTACTTTGGACTGTGCAACCTTAGAAGCGTGATTTTTTGTTTTAACCTCAAGGCTTACGCTATGACCATCCTCCATCGCATTCGCTGGATCACCACTAATTTTACATTCTTTGGCTATTCCTAAGTCTACAGCATTAGTTAAAAAAAGGCTTGATCTGCGCTCATTCTTATGTGAGTTAAGCCGCATTCTTATTTGTTTGAATGATTCTGGTTCCTCTTTATTGAGGTGTGTCTTCCCAAATTCGAGATTCACTCCTGGATAATTTTCTATAATATGTGCAGAGAAGTCGCCGACAAACCCCTTTAAGCTCGTATCATCAATAAAGTAGATAATGGCATTTCCTCCGCCTATATTGACCACTTTAGATGTATGTGCGTAGTTCTTATCGATGATTCGATTCAAGACTTTGACTAAAACAACCTCTGATATAATGAAAGAGGCACCAATGTTAAGTTTGAGCTTATTACTTGAGAAAATATAATCTTGTTTAGATGCGATATCTATTATGAGCGCTGCAGTGTAGCTTTCATTCATGTAACGAATTTTAACAATTAAGTGGGGCTCCTTAAATGTACACTTTTGAAAAGTATTTTGATCGATTTTGAAAGTTGAAATCAGGCAAGAATAAAAAAATCCCATCGAGCGATAGGCCTAAAAACGTTACAAGGGTATGAGGGAATCATTAAGATAGTAAAAATCCTATACTCTACCCTATCAATTATAACGTGTTTTAAGATGAAGACTTCCTTATTATTCTGCGCCATTGGCCTGTGACCCACTTCCACGGTTTGAGTAAAAATGATCAGGCGAATTAATAAAGAACAATGACAGAGATTGCTGATTCCTAACATTAAATAAAGGCCTCTTTTTTATGCGTGATCTCATTAAAATGTAGACATTGACCTAATACGTCCGCCAATACCAAATAATGATTTAATAATTCATCTAACGATATAGATAGAGAAGATTGGAATCTGAGCAAAGGGTATTATTCTGAGTAAATGAAAAAAGAGTTAAGACTCGGTTAAAAACAGACAGACTTGTCTGTTTTTTAATTTTAGTACTATATTTGTATTGTGAAACATTCCGAAGTAAAGAATAGAATTATAGAAACAGCCTCATCCTTGTTTTATAAAAATGGGTATAATTCTACAGGAATAAATGAAATCATTGCCACGACGGGTATAGCTAAAGCCACGCTATACAATCATTTTAAGTCAAAAGAAGATATTTGTCTTGCCTATCTGCGATTCAAGGATACGATCTTCACAAAAGACATAGTGGCATTCACTTCTTCGCAACCCAAAGGGAAAACACGAGTACTGGCGATTTTTGATTTTCTCGAAATGTTCTATCGCACCAAGGATTTTAATGGTTGCTGGTGTGTAAAAACTATGTCAGAGATCCCTATTGATAATGTGGCAATAAGAAATGAAATTCAAAATCAGAAAGACGATTTTATTGAGCTGATCACAAACTTGGTCAAAAGTAATTTGAGCTTAATTAATCCAGAAGAAATTAGGTCACTCTCTAGGAAAATATACCTACTCTATGAAAGTGCCGTAAGTGAAAGCCACTTGCATCAAAAGGATTGGCCAATAACTGAAACCAAAACTTTATGTGCTGATCTAATTGGCTAATAAATTTTTTTTAATAATTAAAGACAGACTTGTCTGTCTAATCATATCCTAATGAAAGAAAAAGAACCATTAATCCCAGCTTATTCTAAAATAGAACTCGGAGAACTCTCTGCATTATCGAACTATACCTTTCAGCCTAATGCCAACTTTAAAATAGACGGCAAGAGGTTCGTTAAAGATGAGTTAGGCTTAACAAGCTCCGAAATCTCGTTTAACGTTATGGCGCCCGATACTGCCATACCATTCTTGCATAAGCACAAAGAAAACGAAGAGGTCTACATAGGCATAAAAGGCAGTGGACAAATACTGCTCAACGATCAATATGTGGATATAACCCAAGGTTCAGTAGTACGAGTACCAACTACCACCGAGAGGGCGATTAGAAACAACTCAAAAGAGATCTTCATATTCATCGTAGTCCAAGCAAAAGAGAACTCCTTACAAGGCAGTACCACTACAGATGGATATGGCATAGACAAAAAACCAAACTGGAACTTATAAATAAATAAACATAAATAATAATGGAACATTTAGAAAACAGAGTTGCCTTAGTAATAGGAGGCACAAGTGGCATAGGAAAAGCAACAGCTCATGCTTTATTAGATGCTGGTGCAACAGTACATATAGTCGGTAGGAATGTAGACAAGGTTGAGGACGCACCTAGACTAATCAAGCATGCTGCCAACATCTCTAATCAAGAAGATGTAGCATCCTTAACATCTACGATTGATTCATTGGACAACTTAGATTATCTCGTTAATGCTTCAGGGATTTTTGGACCGAAGCCTTTTTTGGATCATACTTTAGAAGATTACAATTCTTACTTAGATCTAAACAGAGGATTCTTTTTCATCACCCAGAGTGTAGCCAAAAAAATGAAAGCCACCAAGGGAGGATCTATTGTAAATGTAGGATCTATGTGGGCAAAACAAGCCGTTAAAGCAACACCGTCAACGGCTTATTCGATGCAAAAAGCAGGCTTACATTCATTAACGCAACATTTGGCTATGGAGCTCGCCGAGGATAACATCCGAGTCAATGCAGTATCTCCAGCCGTCGTCAATACTCCAGTGTATCACGGGGTATTTGGAGGTAAAGAAGAAGCCAAAGAAGCCTTGGTAGGATTTAACACCTTTCACCCAATTGGAAGGATAGGTGAACCAAAAGATATTGCTAATAGCATTCTTTTCTTACTATCAGACAAGGCCTCTTGGGTTACTGGTGCTATCTGGGATACAGATGGTGGTATTATGGCTGGTAGAAACTAATCATATGCTTGGATCAATCATCATTGATCCATACTCATGTCAAAATGGACAGATTCTTCTTTGTTAAGCATGGCTATAACATTAGAAAAAATCTGTCCTTTTTATTATTAGATATTGTTCCAAAAAAAAGAATATCCGTGCATTGGTATTATTAATGACTATTCTAAATGGTCCATTAACGACCTCCTTAATTACCATCATTCATAGTCGTCATATTTCCTTTTTTAATGTTTTTATATCGGCGATTAATTGGTTAACAGAGGTCTTATTTAGGCCATTGTAAATTCCTCTAATGTGTCTATTCTTGTCGATCAGCACAAAATTTTCGGTGTGCAAAAAATCATCCTCCTCCTTATCCAAACCTAAGTCCTCTTCAACAAAATAATCGTTCCTTCCCAATTTGTAAATTTCTTGCTGAGGCCCAGTTGCCAAGTGCCATTTATGAGATAATATGCCTTTATCTTCTGCATATCTTTTTAGCACAGGAACAGAGTCTCTCTCAGGAGTTACAGAGTGTGATAGTAAAAGAACGTCATCATCATGTAGAAATTCATCCTGCAAGTACATCATGTTAGCCGTCATCTTAGGGCAAATTCCTGGGCAAATAGTAAAGAAAAAATCTGTGACGTATATTTTATCTTGAAAGGTTTTTTCTGAAATAAAATCTCCATCTTGATTCATAAGATTAAATGGTGAGATATGGTGAAAGGTGTCTAAAACATCATCATTAGGAGCAATCCAATGAGGCGTAAACGTAGCTTCTTTATAAAAAGGGAGCGTTGTGACTCTACTTTTGTTTGATAACGATTCATGACATGCCACAAGGCCAATCATTGACAGTAACAGCATAATTTTACTTTTCATATTTTATATTTTCATCTTCCAGGTTATAACAAAGCGCCGCTTTTTTGAGGCCAAATATTCTTCCTTCTTTGGCTTCATAATTGGCATACAGATCACCATTTTTTCTAAAGGCTTGTTGGAGTCCCTCTTCTCTGCCCATGTTTAGATTTAATTTTTTAAATAATTCTCCTGTAGGATACCATACCTTTTGCTCTCCGTGTGCCTTTCCTAAATGGTAATGTAGCTTAGAAGTCAACAGGTGATTAGGCTTAGAAGACCACTTTTTTGTCTGACCATGACGTTTCCCATTAAAGTAATTCGCAACTTCTTTTAAATGCCCGTCAGGATACCATTGGGTGGCTTGATTATGCTTTTTCCCATTCAAGAAGCCTATTTTTTCTTTGGGCATACCATCTTGGTAATGACTCACAGCATACCCTGAGTACAGATGGTTATTTAATGTCCATAGTGATGTCTTAGGATTATAGTGAAGTAATGAATCACTAACGGTCATATTAGGTATGGCCATTACAGTCTCGATTGCAGTGGAGGTTCCGACCGTTTTGGTTTCTATCGATTGTGTACAAGCGATAAGAAATAGACTCAATGAAAATATCAATAAAATAATGTGCTTCAC
>CAZJHC010000271.1:0-5440 GCA_964545645.1 uncultured Saprospiraceae bacterium | reverse complement strand
AATCTTAGACATTAGGTTCTTATCCGCAATAAGAATCTAAGATAGATAAGGTAACGGAAAACACTACTTAGAGCCCGATAAGATTAATAATCCGGTTCCTCAGGATCCCCATTCGGATCATCATCTGGATCAGGATTTAAGAATGGGGCATACTTAGAACAATCTAGCTCAACATCGACATGATCTGGATAATTAAATTCGGCCTCGGTGTCAATTCCGATTGCTTTGTCAGATTCTACCCTAGTCATAAAATCAAGAAAAAATGGTCGTGCCATATATGAGCCTTGACCATAATTAAAATTGGTAAAGCGTATCCAAGGATACTCACCACCCACCCATGTTCCAGTAACAAGATTAGGTGTAACTCCCATGAACCATGCATCCACATGATCATTAGTAGTGCCCGTCTTTCCTCCAAAATCGGACTTAATCTTCCATGACACAGCACCAGCTGCATGCTTAAGCATGTCGACCATGACATAGTTATAGTCCTCTGGGATCGATCGATGAGAAGACACCTCACTTCTGTAAATTTCTACTCCATGGCGGTCTGTAATCTTCTCAATAAAGATCGGCTCCACGCTCACTCCATTGTTGGCGAATGTGCTGTAGGCCGCCGTCATTTCCAGAACTGAAACATTTGGTGTTCCCAAAATGATGGATGGATATCTTGGGATCTTTCCAGAGCTAATGCCCATATTTTCTGCAAGCTGAATAATACCATCCACTGAACCGATCTCACGAACTAACCATAGAGAAACCGAATTGAGCGATTTCTTCAACGCCTCCTTGAGCGTGACACGTTCATTAGAAAAAGTGCCTCGAGCATTCTTGGGCGACCAACTCTTGTCAAGACTAAAATTTCGCTCATTGGCAGGAATTGTATACTGGATGTCTTCTACTGGATAGCATGGAGAATAGCCATTCATAACAGCAGTAGTATATAGGAATGGCTTGAATGTGGAACCCGCTTGGCGATTAGAATTAACATGGTCATACTTCCAATGGGTATAGTCAACACCTCCAACCCAAGACTTGACATATCCGGTTTTAGGATCCATAGCAATACTACCAATCTGGAGGTGATTGAGCATATGCTTGATACTATCCATGGGTGTCATTACTCGCTGGACTGTACCATTATAAGTAGGAATTGTCAACTTCTCCTTGGTATTGAATGCTTTCTTAGCAGCTTTGCCTAAGTCTATCCAAGAGCGCTTGAGCTTAGGCCAGTATTCAGAGCTCATGATTTCTTCATATACATCTCGCTGCTTTCGGCTGATCGATTCACGACCTATAAGCTCCGTGAAATAATTGTCATCTTGATCCGCCCGATACATTCTAATGATGTCAGCATTCCACAATCTTACATTATCAATATTGGTGCTGATTGTATTGCTGATCTCGCCGAGATATTTCTTGCGAAGTGTGGCATAACGTTGCGAATTTTCAACCTGATTGTTTAGAATACTATTGCGCGATTTGAGGTTCTCATGACCCTCTTCAGTATGCTCCCATAAATCTTTGCCTGACCAGGTATTTTCGAACTGACGTTGAAGAGCGGTCATATGCTTTTCGGCAGCAGCTTCTGCATGCTTTTGATAGCGGCTATCTATTGTGGTATATATCCTCAGTCCATCATTATCTAAATCATAAGACTCTCCACCGGGCTTGGTGATATTATTTTCAGACATGAGGTTGCGGACATGCTTCTTGAGCTCTGACATAAAATGTGGTGCCAAACCATTATAGACTTCTTTTCGTCTAAACTTACTCATGTCCAATTCCTCTGCCCGCGTTTCTGCATACTCCTCTTCAGTAATATATTCTCGCTTACGCATCTGAGCTAAAACCGTCTTACGACGTATTGCCGCTCGTTCTGGCTCTCTGATGGGATTGAAGTAATATGGATTTTTAAACATCCCTACAAACATGGCTGCTTCGTTAATCGTAAGATCCTTTTGATCCTTGCCAAAATAAACCTGCGAAGCTGCGGCAACTCCATTAGCACTATAATAGAAATCAAACTTGTTATAGAACATGGCTAAGATCTCTTCCTTGGTGTATCGTCGCTCAAACTCAACAGCGATTACCCATTCTTTCATCTTTTGCCAAATCCGCCTGACGGGATTGGAACTTCTCTGGTCTGTAAAAAACTGCTTAGCTAGTTGTTGGGTGATGGTACTGGCTCCTCCTCTCCTACCCAAGAGTATTGCGGCACGCATCAAAGAATAACTGTCTATTCCGCTATGGCTAAAATACCGGTGGTCTTCAGTAGCTACAAGGGCATCTATCAGATAAGGTGATAAATCCTCATACTGTATCCACTCCCGATTCTTGCTGAAGTAGCGATCGATCTCTTTTCCATCACTGCTGTAGATTAGGGTCGCTTGCTCGAAAGTTGGATTCTCTAATTCATCAGTATTAGGCATCTTAGTTTTAGCCACATACATGAACAAGGACATGACCACAATAAAGCCTAAAATGACTATGCTCCACAGAGCTAGGAAAATATACTTGTAGGGGATTTTGAAAAAAGACTTTTGCGCCATCTTATATGGAACAAATATGTCTGAAAATTATTATTTGACCTGAGTTAATAAATACTCCAAACTCTCCCTGATCTCTTGATGATTGACCTCTATATTATAATTGCCAGACCCTAAATGGTCGAGGAGGGAAAATAGGAGCTTACCGCCTCGGTTCTTTTTATCGCTGGAGAGCGCCACAATAATCTCATCTGTACGATTGAGGAGGTCAAGATTGATATCATCATAGATGGTTAAAAATGCATGGGTCACTTCTTCTAACTGTGCTGAAGAGATATAGCCCCGTTGCTGCGATATATGTGACTCACATATCATCCCGGCCGCTATCGCCTCACCATGTAATAGCGGGGTCGATGTGCTAAAAGAAATCGTCTCTACTGCATGACCTATGGTATGTCCAAAATTGAGGATCTTACGCAATCCTTTTTCGGTGGGATCTTCTTCTACGACTGCCTTTTTTATCAAAATCGACTCATAAATCTCAGCACTCCAATCGGTCTGATCCCATTCACGCTTAGGGAGCCGTTCCCAAATAACGGCATCCTTGATGAGCGCATGCTTAAGCATCTCTGCATAGCCACTGCGCAGTTCCTCGTGAGGTAAAGTCTTGATAAACTCAGGATCTACAATGACTTGGTTGGGATTCTTAAATAGACCAATGAAATTCTTCAGTCCTTTAAAATCTACAGCAAGCTTACCTCCTATAGATGCATCTACCTGCGATAAGAGGGTGGTAGGAACTTGGACAAAGTCAATTCCTCTCATATAACATGATGCAGCGAATCCACCCATATCTCCAATCACTCCGCCTCCGAGATTTATCACAAGGCCATGTCTGTCGACGTATTGCTCGCTCATCTGAGCCCATATAGATTCGCAAGTCTGCAGGATCTTATTAACCTCGCCACTACTAATCTCTATGAGGTTGATGTCTACCACATGCAGACTGGCTAGGCGAGGTAGGCAATGCTCTTTAGTGTTTTCGTCAACTATAACCGTAATCGACGAGTAGTCTCGATTCTTGAGATATCTCTGGATGGCAGTATCTGCATCTCCATAGACTATACTGTAGTCGGCTACTGATATTTCTTTCATCACGCTATACTAGATCATCCAAAGTTAATTTGGATCGTTTCGTTTTTATTAAGGTTGAGAAGCTCATGAGCATTGCCCATGTTGATTGCTATCTCCAAAAGATTAATGGTGTTGAAAAATGCACAGACATCACCAATCATTGAATCACTGTATGATGAGGATAACCTCGTAATAGGGTCGTTGCTCTTGTAATAGATGGCATAGGGTCTATTGGCTCTGACTTGTTCAAAAGTCCGCTGATCGAGATTTACAATTACGTTACCAAATTGATCTATATGGACAATCGTCGCTCTGATCTGTTGGGAGGTGATCACGGGTTGCAGACTGATCTTACGATCAAAATTTCCGATTGGTTGGACAAACAACTCTTCATATCTATTAGAGGCAATTATGGTGATTGCTGCACCGACTATCTCATACTGATTCTGTGTGTTCAGATTATCGCTTATCTGCCATATATGATCTGCGGATAACTCCGTAAATACAAGTGAGAACAGACCATTATTAGGGCCAATAAAGTAGTGTCCCTTATACTTGATCATGATCAACTCGCTCTTAGGGCTATAAAAGGAATTGACACATACTACATGTATGGTGCTTTCTGGAAAATGATCAAATGTACTCTGTAGATAAAAAGCGGCCTCCATGATATCATGTCTAGTTATATCATGAGTTATATCGACCACAGCAGCCTCAGAATACTGCTTGAATATCGCAGCTTTGAGCAGGGCTACATAGTAGTCCTTGGCACCAAAATCAGAAATAAGAGTGATCAAGCCCATCAGGCCATTTAATTTTGACCAAAGAAAAACAAATTTGTCGGGGATTAGTCTTTACGTTTTTAACAATCTTTGAGCAGGTGTCCTCAAAACAATACTATCTTAATGGCATTAATGGAACTAATGACAAGGTAAATCGTCATTCTTAATCAGGTATCAAAAATTTAATCTTATAGAAAACGCAAAAGCTCTAAGCTCTAAGAAGTCCACCAGCCAAATTAGCCTCTCCATTGTAGGTCTCGATCCTTTAGAAATTTACGGTTCGAAAAATTCAAAACTGAACTTGATAAAAAATGCATTTCCCGATTTGCAAATCGTAACTCGTGGAGATCAAATCAAGATCACTGGCGATAAAAAGTCTACTCAGAAGGCGAAGGAAAAGCTCGAAACGATATTGAGGATCGTAAAGGAAAATGATGAGATATCTGAGAATGTAATCAAGGATATTTTATCTGACTTTGATCCTGCCAATCACATCCATGATAACAAGAGTTCTAAGAACGTTATCGTCCATGGTACTGGTGGCAAGAAGATCAAAGCCCGAACGAGGAATCAAAAACGTATGGTTGATCTGTCTGAAGATCATGATATACTATTCGCTATTGGACCGGCCGGTACTGGCAAAACGTATACTGCAGTAGCACTGGCAGTGAGGGCTCTGAAGAATAGGATTGTCAAGAAGATCATTCTGACGAGACCTGCTGTAGAAGCGGGTGAGAGTTTAGGATTCTTACCAGGAGACCTTAAGGATAAGGTCGATCCATACTTGCGTCCGCTCTATGACTCGCTGGAAGATATGATACCTGGAGAGAAGCTCCAGCAATTCATGGCCAATCGCACCATCGAAGTTGCACCACTTGCATTCATGCGAGGTCGCACCTTAGATCAGGCGTTTATCATCTTAGATGAGGCTCAGAATACGACAAGTATGCAGCTCAAGATGTTTTTAACCCGTCTTGGACCTAATGCCAAATGTATCATTACAGGAGATTTATCTCAGATCGACCTCCCTAGGAG
>CAZJHC010000270.1:0-5471 GCA_964545645.1 uncultured Saprospiraceae bacterium | reverse complement strand
CATGTGCATCGAGTAGATCCTCTAGATCCTGGAGATTACGAGTATGTGCGTCTCGATGTAGATCAGGTAATGAATGATGCCAATAGTGCTGACAATATTTATTTGGAACCATTTGATTCTATATACATCTATTCGAGAAATGAGTTTTACGATGATATCAATGTTAGAATCTCTGGTTCTGTCAATAATCCTGGAGAGTTTGCTTATGGTAAGGGAATGACGCTAAGAGATGTTATCATATTGGCGAGTGGATTCAAGAGGTCTTCAGCAACCAATGCGATTGAAGTATCGAGAATCATTATAGAAGATAATCAGAGGACAAAAACAATTGTTAAGTCCATAACTTTGAGTCGTGATGACTTGGTGGATTTATCCCAAGTAGATGGGCAGTTTCAGTTAGAGCCTTATGATAATATATTCGTTAGGGATGTGCCAGAATTTGAGTTGCAACAGAATGTACTGATCGAAGGCGAAGTAACCTTCCCTGGAGAATATAGCATCATTAAAGAAAATGAAACTGTTTATGATTTAGTATTGAGAGCAGGAGGCCTTACAGAGGAGGCATTTGCCCCAGGTGCGACTTTGTATCGATCTGAAGATAGCTTGGGCTTCATCGTCATGCGCATGGATGATATATTGTTGGATGTCAACTCCAGGTACAATTATACCCTAAAGGATGGTGATGTAGTTACCCTGCCCAAGAGAAAAGACTATGTGACTATCGCTGGCGCAACCAACATACAAGTTGCTCAAAATCAAGAAATAGTAGGGGAGGACAACAGGATACGAGTTCCGTTTCATCATGGAAAGAATGCTTTGTTTTATATCAATGAGTATGCTGGAGGATTCGCCGAAAACGCTCGTAAAGACAAAATATGGGTGACCTATCCCAATGGAGAAGTAAAGACGACTGAGTCCAAATTTCCATTTGGTAAAAAGCATCCAGTTGTGTTGCAAGGATCCGTAATCAATGTGGGTAAAAAGCCTATAGATCTCTATGGAGAATCTCAGAAAGAAGATGTCAATTGGACTAAAGTCCTCGGAGATAGTGTCGCACAAGCAATGTCCATACTAACTTTGGTATTGTTGGTCCAACGCTTGGATTAAATTCTTTGGTCAATTAATCTTGTACTCTTGCAGCTGGTGATAGAGTTTTAAGGATTTTTGATTGAGCTGTCTTCGCACAGTTGAATTATTGGATATCAAGTCTTTGTTATAATTTTTGCTCAACTGCACTCTATTCAGATGGAGTAACCACTGATCACTTAGCACCTTATTTAATTTATCCTCGAACTGCGGATCATGGATATCCTCAGGAGTAAAGATCAGAATTGACTCGTTCGGATATGTTACGTGATAGTCCAATATCTGCTGGTTGCAAACCTGCCAAAGTCTATGATATCGATACCATAAATCTGGACGATACCTAAACTTTGCTCTTTGTGTGTGTCTTTTGACGATAGATTGGACAGAACTATGTGGCTCTCTTATGATAAAGACACTTTTGAGATGTGGAATAAGACTCTTCCATATACCTAAAAAGTGACAACTACGAGGATCCTTCCAACCAAAAGAAGGATAGTTGCTGTATTTTTTGTCAATCAAATCTTGCGCTCTTCTTTTGTCGCTTTGATCGAGTCGCAGATCGAAACATTTTTTGTAGTCGATGATTGAGTATCTCGACTGCAGACGGTACTTAGTGATGAGATGTTCATGAAAGGTTACAAAGTCGGAATCTTCGAAGTGTCCTTGACGATTGTATTTATCCGGAGGTATGAGATTGCTACCAATGTGGAGACCTGCTTCTTGAAAGGCTTTAGCGAGAAAACTGGTATTGGATCGATGCATACCAGTGATTAATAAAGAACTTTTAGGAGAATCGTCCATCTATGAGGTATGATGTTTATTCTCCTAAAAGTATAACACTCTATTGTCGTATTGCTTTAATACCAGGAAGTTCTTTGCCTTCTAAGTACTCGAGCATAGCTCCTCCACCTGTCGATACAAAACTTACTTCACTATCGAGTCCATTTTTTTTAATGGCAGCCACAGAGTCACCACCACCTATCAAGGAGAATGCTCCCGCCTTAGTAGCGTTCGCTACCGCATTGGCAATAGCGTTCGTTCCGACAGCAAATTTATCAAATTCGAATACGCCCATTGGTCCGTTCCAAATGATTGTTTTAGCTTCGGACACGGCCTCAGTAAAAGCCATTATAGACTTAGGTCCTATATCAAGCCCCTCCCATCCATCAGGAATTGACATGCTATCAACGATTTGATTATTGGCCGTTGGGCTGAAGCTATCTGCTGCTACATTGTCTACGGGTAAGAGTAGCTTTGTATTCTTGGCTTTGGCTTGCTCCATTAATCGAAGAGCGAGATCTAATTTGTCATCTTCGCAAATCGAGTTACCTATGTTGCCGCCTTGAGCTTTGAAGAAAGTATAAGCCATGCCTCCACCTATAATTACGGTGTCAGCAAAGTCTATCAGCTTCTCAAGCAACAATAATTTATCAGATACTTTGGCCCCACCGGTTATAGCTACTAACGGTTTGTCGGGTGTATTGAGCACCTTATTGGCATTAGTGATTTCAGATTCCATGAGCAATCCAAATGACTTAGCTGCCGGATCAAAATGTTGTGCTACCACTGCCGTAGAGGCATGAGCCCGATGGGCCGTGCCAAAGGCATCATTTACATAGATATCACCAAGTTTAGCTAGAGACCCTGCTAAGACAGGGTCTCCTTTAGATTCTCCTTGATGAAATCGAGTGTTCTCCAACAGGAGCACTTCTCCAGATTGCAATTCCAAAGCCTTCTCTTCCGCTACGCTTCCTATACAATCCTCTGAAAACTTCACAGGTTTGTTCAGTAATGTCGCCAATCGTGGCGCCACATGTCTAAGGGTGAATTTCTCTTTGTTAATAGAACCATCCTCATTCAATTTTTTCTGAGGCCTCCCTAAGTGAGACATCAGTATGACGGCGGCTCCATTGTCGAGTAGAGATTCAATCGTAGGGATGGCCCTTCTGATCCTGGTGTCATCAGTGATATGATTTTCCTTATCTAAAGGCACATTAAAGTCCACCCTGCAGAGAACTTTCTTGCCGTCAACAGATGTAATCATAAGACTATGCTTTGACGATCAAGGTGGCAAGATCTGCTAAACGAGCAGAGTACCCAGCTTCGTTATCATACCAGCTAACTACTTTGACCATGTCTTCATTGATGTCCGTCATAAGTGAGTCATATATGGACGAGTGCTTGTTGCCAACGATATCACTAGACACTAATGGATCAGTACTATATTCTAATACTCCTTTCATCGGCCCATCTGCATATTTTTTAAATGTGGCATTTACTTCCTCTTTGCTTACTTTCTTGCCTAAGCGAACATTAAGCTCTACCATAGAGCCTGTAATCACAGGAACTCTTACCGCTATTGCAAATAGTTTTCCTTTAACTGAAGGAAGCACCTTTCCTACTGCATCTGCAGCACCTGTGCTCGTAGGGACGATATTGTAGGCTGCTGCTCTTGCCCTACGTAGATCACTATGAGGAGCGTCTTGGATCCTTTGGTCCGCTGTATAGGCATGCGTGGTTGTCATGGCACCGTAGATAACACCGAATTCTTCTTCGAGTATTTTCATTACTGGAGCTAAACAGTTTGTTGTACAAGAGGCATTAGAAAAAACATTAGCTCTTCTATCAAGTTCGCCATCATTGACGCCTAAGACTATTGTTTGGACACCTTCTCCTTTTGCTGGAGCAGAGATGACTACGTCTTTAGCACCTGCTTTGATATGAAGACCTGCTTTTTCTTTATTTCTAAAGATACCGGTACACTCGAGTACTAAGTCAACCCCAAGATCGCCCCAAGGCAATTTAGATGGATCACGCTCAGAGAATGCTTTTATCTCAGTACCATTGACAATGAGAGCGTCTTCAGTAGATTCTACTGTGCCGTTAAATTTGCCATGAGCACTATCGAACTTAAGGAGATGGGCCAAAGTAGCGTTATCTGTAAGGTCGTTGATAGCTACTATTTCGATATTTTCTTTCTCGATAAGATTTCTAAATGTTAGCCGTCCGATACGGCCAAATCCATTTATTGCAATTTTTTTTCCCATTTTTCATGATTTATTGATTCACAAAATAGCGAAAGAAATTGTTTTGAGCTTTCTATGTTTTACAAAATAATCAAGATCTCATCTGGCTTATATCTTGTGATTATACTTAGCGGATGTGGTTTTCTATAGATTTGCAGAACATTATTTCGTGTAGCCTTATGCAAGTATAAATTCTTTTACTCATTATTCAACTAACAAAATATTGAAGCGTTGCTGAAACTTGTTTAGCTGTGTAGATTTTTATCAATGATTTTTATCGCTTCGTCTATTTTAGACACTTTTAACCAGTCATCTTGGTTGTTAAACCAAGTAATCTGACGTTTGGCGTAGTTGCGAGTATGTTGTTTTATCTTTTCGATGGCCATGTCGTAGCTCCATTGGCCGTCAAAATACTTAAACAATTCTTTGTAGCCGACAGTGTTTAGGCTATTGAGGTGGCGATGAGCCAACATACTTTTAGCTTCTTCTATCAAGCCATGTTCAATCATCTGATCAACCCTCAAGTTGATTCGTTGATAGAGTAGTGTCCTGTCGATATCTATGGCCAGTTTTATAGATACAAACGTTCTTGCGGCTTTTTTTTGATTCAAATATGAAGAGAAGGTATTTCCAGTCTTTTTGATAACAGATAAAGCTCGGATGAGCCTCAAAGGGTTGTTTAGGTCAACAATTTGAGCATATACGGGATCTTGTGCCCTGAGCTCACTTTGTAAATGAACTAAACCTTTGTTATCCAATAACTCCTCGTGGTATCGTTTATCCTCGGATGTAATAGGTGGAAACAAATCTAATCCTGCGTATATGGCTCTATGATAGAGGCCTGTGCCTCCTACTACTATGATCACATCTTGTGATTGGTGCAATTGTGTTATCAGCTCAAGTGCATCACGCTCAAAGTGCCCAGCACTATATTCTTGCTTTATGTCAAGTGAGTCGATCATATGATGCTTGACACTATTTCTATCTGATGCGTCTGGTTTAGCCGTGCCTATGGAGATTTCTCTATAGAATTGCCTACTGTCGGCTGAGATGATCTCAGATTGGTAATGTTTGGCTAAACTAATGCTCATGGATGTTTTGCCACTGGCAGTGGGGCCACCAATAAATATGACATATTTATTCAAGCTATAACCGTTTAAATTAAATTAGAGGTAAATGTAAAAAGCCTAAACTATGAAGTGCTCCTCATATCTCAATTCTTTTGTTGCCATATTTCTATTATTCGCATATTCCTGTCAGGCTCCAGAGGTTGTCAACAATGATGTTACAGATGCTCCAACTGATGTTGCTAAATCAGAATATGCCATCGTGATACATGGTGGTGCAGGCACTATCCTT
>CAZJHC010000269.1:0-5498 GCA_964545645.1 uncultured Saprospiraceae bacterium | reverse complement strand
GATCAACATATTCAATGAATTTGACATATCCTAAGCGCTGTGTCAATGCACTTACACTATCTGCGGAAATTAATAGGTTAGAACAAGTTGACACTTGAAAATCAGCACGAGTAGCGCTAATAACACCGAAACACATGAAACAAAAAATGGGTCTCAATATCATTTATAAAGATTTAAATCTCAATTGAAAATCCAGATCGAATATAAGAGATCATTTTTCATTGGGAGTTTTTATTACATTGAGTGAATTAAAATTATACCTATGGTTCAACCCAATTGGTGGTTGCTTTTTGTAGTGGCCTTGATTCCTATATTTATAGGTCGATTATGGTATAATCACCTCTTTAAAAGTACGTGGCTAAGTCATGCCGATGTCTCAGAGGATAGAGCTAATTCTGTTAAGCTCATTAAGACATTAGGCATAGGCTATTTATTTGGGTTTTTGGCAGCATATATGTTAAGCTTAAACGCCGTTCATCAAGTTTCTGTGTTTCAATTATTTTTTGGAGATCCAGCCCTTCAGGATACAAGCTCTGATATCTATAAGACCGTTACGGAGTTTATGGATAAGTATGGTGATCGTCATCGTTCTCTAGGACATGGGGTTATTCATGGCGTTGAGATGGCCTTATTATTAGGATTACCCTTTATTGGGATACATAGCATTTACGAAAATCGATCCTTCCAATATATTTTCTTGCATATAGGATATTGGGTCGTTTGTTTTGCTATTATGGGCGCTATACTTTCAGCTTATTTTTAATCCGATCACTTATTAAAATTCAAACATCTTGAAAACTACCTTCTATTTTCATTTTCTATTAGTCCTTACATTTTGGTCATGTCAGACTACTGCTGACGTAGACTCATCGTTACCAATTGAAAGAGATGTAGATTTTACCTGGGATAATGCCACTATATATTTTCTGTTGACTGATAGATTTAATAATGGAGATCAGTCCAATGATTATGTGCATCCCGATGATACTCCGCCTGCTCCCTATAGAGGATTTATGGGCGGTGATATCAAAGGTATCACAGCCAAAATCAATGATGGATATTTTACAGATCTTGGTGTAAACGCCCTATGGATGACACCTTTAGTCGAACAGATATCTGGTTCAACTGATGAAGGAACTGGTATGTCCTATCCATTTCATGGTTATTGGGCCAGAGACTGGACGGCGATTGATAGCAGGTTCGGTACAGAAGCTGACGTCAAGGAGATGGTCGATGCAGCTCATGAGGCTGGCATAAGAGTAATATTTGATGTGGTGGCCAACCATATTGGACCCGAAACAGATATGGATGACGTGTGGGAAGATAGTTGGGTCAAGACGATCCCTAAGTGTGATTTTCAAACATTTAAGGGCACTACGGATTGCACCTTGGTTGCTAACCTGCCAGACATCAGAACTGAAAGTAACGAAGAAGTTGAACTGCCTACTTATCTCGTAGAAAAATGGAAAGCTGAAGGAAGATACGATCAAGAAGTAGCGGAACTTGATGAGTGGTTTTCTACTACGGGATACCCGAGGACTGCGGTCAATTATATCATAAAATGGCTTGTAGATTTTATTAAAGATTATGGAGTTGATGGATTTAGGGTCGATACTGTCAAGCATACTGAGCCCTATGTCTGGGCGGATCTATGGGAGGCTGCCAAGAAAGCTTATGATGATTGGAAGCAGAATCACTCAAAAGAAAAGCTGGATGATGAAGAATTTTATATGGTAGGAGAGGTTTATAATTATTTTGTTAGCGGCGGTCGAGAGTTTGACTTTGGAGATAGGAAAGTCGACTTCTTCGATCATGGTTTTCATGCCCTTATCAACTTTGACTTTAAGACTGATGCCAAGCAGGACTATGAGGCCATATTCTCCAAGTATGACGCTGTCCTTCGTGGATCGCTCCAAGGTAAGTCGGTAGTCAACTATATCTCATCGCATGACGATGGAGGTCCTTATGATCTCAATAGAAAAGATCCAATTGATGCTGCAACCAAGTTGTTACTATGCCCAGGAGGAGTGCAGATTTATTATGGCGACGAGACCGCCCGAAGTTTGACTGTAGATGCCCAAGGAGATGCCACTCTCCGGTCATTCATGAATTGGGGATTCCGTGATGATTCTCGTACAGCCGAGATCTTAGAACACTGGCAGAAATTAGGGACATTTAGAAACAACCACCCAAGTATTGGCGCAGGAGCACATCGTCAGATTGCAAGTTCTCCATATACCTTTAGTCGCATGAAAGAAGGAGACAAAGTAGTCGTAGCCCTAACATCCTTAAAAGGCAAAAAAACAATAGATACAGGCGGTGTCTTTGCTGATGATACCAAAGTGCGTGATCATTATAGCGGTATAGAATCGATAGTTAAGGATGGTGTCATCGAGATCAATACTCCCTCTGGGGTTGTACTTTTAGAAGAAATATAACTATCGAAAAAAGATTAAAATATAATATTGGGTACTACCCATATTTTTATGCCGCCTGTTCTTTTTTGGCATTTATGCCTGTATTCTTCTTGTACTTCAGTAGCATACTCACACTACAAGAGGTTCTTTTGCTCGAGTCAGTTTACTATGTGTCAGTCGTATTGCTGGAGGTTCCCACTGGATATCTTTCAGATATAACCAGTCGCAAGATGACTTTACTTATGGGTGCCATTTCATTGGTACTCGCATGTGTGTTATATCTTTCGGGGACTACTTTCGTCATGCTAGCCATAGGGCAAGTCATTTTTGCTTTGCATATGTCTTTGATTTCTGGGACCAACACAGTTTTTCATTACGAATCTTTGGCCGCCTTAAAGATGAATGAACAATATGGCGATAGAGAAGCAGTTGTTCATAAATATGGCAGCATTGCTGGAGGTACTGCGGCACTGTTAGGAGGGTGGCTCTCTTCATATCAGTTGACTTATGCCTATTATATCAGTCTATTGGCAGGTATAGCTGCAGTCATCATCGCCTCACAGTTCGTTGAGCCCGAGACAGTTCAAGATGATCAAAAATCCTCGATGTCCGTTTTAGACCAATTTAAAAAAACTCTTGGATTTCTTAAAGAAGCGCCCTTAGGCTGGCTTGCTTGCTATTTTGTGTTGGTTTATGCTATCACCCACGTACCTTACGAATTCTACCAACCATATATTCAACTCTTAGACCAATCTGACTTAATCTATGGACTATCCGTATCGGTGCTGTCAGGGTTGATATATGCATCGGCACGCTATGTCTCAGCGATCGGAGCGTCCTACAGTATGGTTTGGTCAAGGCGATTGGGGCTATTCAATTTTCTAATGATCGCCCTTGTTGCTATTACGGCAGTGGTATTCATTATGGCCAGCGGTCTCAATATTATTGCCCTTGGATTTGTATTGTTAAGATCAACACCGTGGATGGCTATCAAGGCCCCGATTAACAATATAATTACTCCACGTATCGGATCCGGCCAACGGGCTACATTCCATTCCATGCTTAGCCTGATCTGCAGGTTGAGTTTCTTTATAGTGTTACTGCTATTATCCTTATTAATTGATGCTTATGAAGAAGTGAGCTGGCAGAACTTGCAATTGATCTTAATGGCTTGTGTGGCTGGCGCTGTATGTCTTTTAATTCCGATTTACATCAAAGGCAGAGGGTTATTCTCGACAAATTCTTAATTTTCAGAACTGTCAGGCTATATAGCTACACAACTTTTAAAAAAGTATAATTTATGTTTATTGGTCATTACGGCGCCGCTTTTGGACTCAAAAGTTTGGATCATGAGACTCCTTTGTGGATCTATCTACTCGGAGTCCAGTTAGTAGATATTTTCTTTTTTGCTTTCGTCCTGCTTGGCATTGAAAAAATGAATATCGTCCCAGGATATACTGCCTATAATTCCTATGACTTATACTGCATGCCCTATACACATAGCTTATTAGGTAATGTATTGTGGTTTGCAGGGACCAGCTTATTAGGATATATAGTGTTTAAAAAATGGTTTCCGCAGGTTCATAATAAGGTGTTTCTTTCTCTGCTCATTGGTTTCTCAGTCTTTTCTCATTTCATTACTGACCTACTCGTCCACACTCCAGACCTTCCTCTGTGGAGTGCAGACTCGCCTAAGATAGGTTTGGGTTTATGGAACTATGTAGGGATAACTATCGGATTAGAGTTGTTACTACTGTTGGCGGGGATTTATATCTATTATAAAAAATCCAATCTTTCCTCAGCATCCCTCTTTAATAAGAAAATGGCAGGTATTGCCCTCTTCATGATGCTCATCACAGTAATTACCCCTTTTATGCCAGAACCCTACAGTCCTCAAGAATTGGCTATTCAAGGATTGATAAGCTTCTTCCTAATCGCAGGAATGGGATATTGGTTAGAGAATAAAAAGATAGCCAGCACATAAAATGGATATAGGATCATCCTCTGACAAGAAAAGATATGACAATATAGATGCGCTCCGAGGTATAGCCGCAGTGATGGTTATGATACTTCATATATACAATACATTTATTACTCAAGATACGATCAAGCAAGGGTCGATTGGTATGCCTACTAATCCCTTCGAGTATATGGATATTGGTAGAGTGGGTATCACTATTTTCTTTTTAATAAGCGGTTTTGTGATAGGACGTAGTATTACAAGCTACTCAATCAATCCAATTAAAACATTCGTGATTAGGCGATTTTTTAGATTATATCCATTGTTTTGGTTCTCCATTATTCTGGCAGTTGTCTTCATTTGGTATCCTTTAGATCGTAGTTATGACTACTGGACGATACTGGCTAACATCACTATGGTTCCAGCATTTTTTCAAGAGCCATTTTTCATAGGACTATATTGGTCTCTTGAGACAGAGTTGATATTTTATGTTTTGGTTTTATTGATATTCTTATTCACTCGATCTCTTCAAGTAGAGCTAAATATTTTGCTAACCATAGCTTTGTTTGGACTAGCTTTTCTATTCACGTTGTTACCCTTGATTAGGCCGACTGTGCCTCATTGGATGGCGACGCCATATCATCTTGGCTTAATGTTGTTAGGCATGACGTGGAGAGAATGTTATGAGGATCGTCAATCTGGTCTCATCGTGAGGTTTAGACTACATCTCCTACTTATATTATCTGTCCCAATAGCGTTCATCGCTTACTATATCGCCACTGGTATAGACCTCAATCTGTCAGATTCGATAGCCTACCTATCAGGTATATTTATCTTTTTTATTGGCTTGAAGTTTTGGATAACACCTTCAAAAGGATTTACTTATTTGGGTAAAATAAGCTACTCTGTATACTTACTTCATCCATTGATATTTCATCTATTTCTTCGAGCCTATCGTTCAGGCATAGTTCTTTCTCATCATGTCCTTGTATATGTATCTATCTGTAGCGTTGCTACCATATTGTTGGCTCATATTACCTATAATTTTATCGAACGTCCTGCATTTAGACTAGGTAGGCGACTCTCACTATGAAAGTTTATATTACTACGCTCAATTACGT
>CAZJHC010000268.1:0-5506 GCA_964545645.1 uncultured Saprospiraceae bacterium | reverse complement strand
GATTATATCCACGCATCAATGAAGGCAAAATTTTGGGGCTGTCGAGGATCTATACCTGCAAGTAGTCACATAGATCATAGTGCATATAAAGCTAAACGAATTGCTCAGTTAGTGATTGAACAAGGAGTACGGTCTATAGATCAATTAGACGGATTTATAGATGGGCTACCGTTTCATCTCAAAGGTGCTTATGGCACCAACACTTGTTGTGTTGAGATCATAGGAGGAGATGAAGTGATTATATGTGATGCAGGGTCTGGCATACGTGATTTAGGCAACAGTTTGATAGCATCTATGCCACAGATGCCTAAGATTTTTCATGTTATTATGTCTCATTTACATTGGGATCATATACAAGGCTTCCCGTTTTTCGTGCCGGCCTATATGCAAGGGATAACGATCCACGTATATGGTTGCCACAATGCTATTGAGCAAACGTTCATGCTCCAACAAGATGTTCCTACGTTTCCTGTGGCCCTTAAGGATATGGGGGCCAATATTGTTTTTCATGATTGGGATAAAGACATGACATATAATATAGGCGGCATAGATATATCAATCATAGAGCAACCACATCCAGGACTTTCTTATGGATATAAATTTGTTAGAGATGGCAAGACGATTATCTATAGCACCGATGCTGAACACACCGCCTCATCAGAATCCGAGGATTATCCATTCATAGACTTTATACGAGAGGCAGATATATTGATATTTGATGGTCAGTTTAAGTTGTCGGATCATCTATATACTAAACAGAACTGGGGACACTCGAGTAATCTGGTAGGCATTGAAATGGCCAACCGAGCCAATGTCAAAAATTTGATTCTTTTTCATAGTGATCATACGTTTAATGATGAAAAGCTTGATCAATTTTTGGAACAAAGCGTGCGCTATCAAGAGATATTTGATTCTGAAAGTAAGGTGAATATTAAGATAGCGTATGACGGATTGATCCTAAGTGCTTAACCCTATGCTATGGCTTTATAAATCAGTGATAGGGCAGTCATATCATCTGATTGATCTGCATCCCCTCTAAAATTCTTGACATCATCGAACAAATTGTCCAAAGTGATTTCTGGATTATCGGAGTCAAATTGAAGGTTTTTATCATTGAGATTGTCTGTAGAATATAGTTCATTATTGCCGTCTAAAGCTTCTGTAATTCCATCAGTAAAAAGTAATATCTGTTCTTGAGAGGACATGATTATTTCACCTCCTTTATAGTTAATTCCTTCTGCAGCACCGAGTGGTGGACCATGCAGTTGACTAAGCAATGATTGATGATGATTGTTTCCTTTGTATAGTGGAGGGTTATGTCCAGCATTACAAAAGGTTAACTTGCCAGTGCTCAACTGTAATGAGCATAAATAATAGGTTACAAACATCGACGCTTCGTTGTCTTGAGAAAGTTGATTGTTTACTTCTGTGAGTATTTTATTAGGGGTTTTATGATATTTTGATAATGATTTGATCAGTGTTTTAGTGGCGGACATAAATAGGGCTGCTGGGACTCCTTTGTCCGATACATCTCCCAGACCAAATATTAATGTGTCGTCATCAATGAAGTAGTAATCATATAAGTCTCCACCTACCTCAAGTGCTGGTTCCAGTCGTGCAAAGAGCTCTATGTTCCCTCTATTAGGAAACTCAGTCGGGAGCATACTCATTTGGATTTCCTTGCCGACATTAAGTTCGCTTTGCATGCGGTCATTATGTTTGGCGATGATAGCATTGAGTTCCTCTAATTCAACATTTTGTTCATTGATTTTGATGTTTTGCGCATGCAGTTGTTCTTTGGATTTTCTTTCTTTTTTATAATTGCGATAGACTATGAGAGATACAATCATCAACGATGCCCCTCCGAGGAGCAACATGTTTCTAATGGCTGCGGCCCGGCGTTGAGCTTCTTCGTTAAGTAACCGTTCGTTTTCTTGTTCTGTCTCTAAGAACTGAACTTGCAGTTGAGTTTTGCTCAATGTGTTACTCAGGGCTATTTTTTCTTCATCAAACTGCTCTAACTCATCACTGGCCTTTTGTAGTTGCAGGTTGAGCTTATGTAATTCTTCTTCTTTTTTACTTGATTGCAGTTCAGCTATTTCTTTCAGTAGTGCTTCTTCATCAGCTATCTCTTTAAATTTTTCAATATCCTTCTCTTGTTTCATATTATAGAAAGTCTGGTAGAGATCATAGTACTGCTTTGTATTGGGTATATCTCCAATTTTTTCATACGTTTCTGACAGCATCAAATAGCAACTCATAAGTTCCTCGATGACATAAGATTTACGGGCTATCGATAGAGCTTCTTGTAACAATTGAATTGATTGATCATACCGCCCTAGATTATTTAACACAACAGAAATGTTTTTGATAGCGGCAACCATACCTTCGTCATTATTAAATGCTCTGCGGGCAGCAAGGGTCTGTTCAAAAAAACCAAGAGAGCGCTCATATTCTCCTATATCAGAATAGAGCATGCCGAGGTTGTTCTGTATCATGGCTATTCCATTTTCATTAGCAAGCGTTTGATTATGGACCAGAGATTTTTCGTAGTAGGCTATTGCATTTTTATAATCATTGTGTTCCCAATAGATGAAGGCTATATCATTCAGATACTTACTGGCCATCATCCATTTACTGGTAGACTCTGCCGTTTTATATTGTTCTGATAAACTTTGGATTTGTGCTTTGTCATTTCTCGAGAGGGGTTGCTCTTGAGCGATAATCACTGAATTAAATAAGAAAAGGAGAATACCTAGGCATATGGTTTGAGGAAAAAGACGACTACCTAAAGAAATATTCATATATAGAGATTATTCGGGCGAAGTAATAAACTCTATGCTTCTCGTAGATTCATTTCCTACCATATCTATGGCCGTTATATCTATTTGATACTTTTTGTCTTTCAGGAAGCCTGTTATAGGTTTTGCATATAGTTTTTTCTTTTTGCCATTAACGCTGTAGTATATCTTTGAAGTACCAACAGTTTGATCCTTAGAAGAAAGGAACAATGTGACATAATCGGGATAAACGTCCAGTCCATCACTGGAAATCGCAGCACCACTGCTAAACGTCTCAAATATCATCGGAGGATCGAGATCTACATATACTTCGGTATCAGCTATGTTGCGATTATTGACATTGTCATATCCAAACACTTCGATACTATGAATCCCCGAAGAATTAAATTTAATCGGTTCTGTATATATTGTTTCAGCTCCTGTGCCATCTACACTATACGTGATCATTTTCAGACCTGACTGACTGTCTGCGGCTTTGATGGTAAGTGTGGACTCAGGGCCGATATAGGTTTTGCCATTCAATTTAAATTCTGGACCTGTAATAGAAGTAGTCAATTTAGGCCCTGTAAGATCAAGAAATACCAAGCTAATATTGTGCTTGTATTTTTCAGACCCTGATGGTCTATTGGATAGCCTGTCGAGCGAATAATACTTGATAGAATGTTCCCCTGGAATACTTGGAAGATAGAACGGTTGATCGTATTCTTCAAAGTCTTTTCCATCGATAGAGTACATGATAGCCTTTACTCCGATCTTGTTGTCTACTGCGGTAAGCTTCATCTTTGTGCGTCCAGAAAAGTAAACCTTATCCTTGACAACAAATCGATCCCCAAGTATATCTGAGGCCGTAATGGGGGCAGTCTTATCTAGATAGAACGTTACTGACCCGCTTGATGAAGAGTTACCCACTTTATCTGTGGCATAGTACTCTAACACATGGTCACCGTCATTCAGATATGTGAAGTCGATGTTGTTATTTTTGGTTTGCCGATACTCTTCGTCATCAAACTTGTAGTATATGTTATCTACACCAGATAAATCATCTGAACTTTCGAAGTAGATCTTGGACGATTGAGATAAGATGTTGCCATCGGCCATACCGTTTATATTGTGCGTCACTGATGGCGGCAATAGGTCTATGTAGAATGTTACTTGATGTGTCGTTTCTTTGTTTCCAACGTTATCTACACCATAGTAATAGATTGTATGTTCTCCTATACTTGAGACCGTTATCGGTCCTGAGTAGGATAGTGTTGAATTGTTGTCCAGACGATACATGATAAAATCAACTCCTGAGAGCTTATCTTCACTTGTCAAGCGCACGGTTAAATCACTGCCAAAATATTTATTAGATCCATTCTTAGATCTTTGTGCATTTTCAAAATATAACTTTGTACTCGGGCCTTCACCATCAGCGATTATAGGCATGAGCACCTCAACGAGAGGATCAACAATTTTTTTTGTGTTTTTATCTACAGCATACTTAGATCTTATATAGTTGACACCTTCCGTATCGAGATACATTGGATTTGAATGATTAGGATTTTTACTTTTTAACTGGGGTCCTTGACCATCAGGGTAGGGAGAGACGCTTAAGTATACGGGAAGAGCCTTGTTCCAATATATAGATCCATCTTCTCCTATGTGGTAGGTTGGAGGGTAAGAAGCCTCCTGGCCGGTTAAGGTTGTACTGACTGAAAAAATCAGTAATAGCAGTACAATAGAGCTCTTAATATCAAAAAACATTTTTGATTGAGTTGGTTACCTGATCAAAATATTAAAAATACTGCTTAATAAGGGCAGTTTCATAAGTCAAGTCTTGGTAAGCTTCTTGACCAATGTCAAGATATTATAGCCATTCTGAAAAGAATAACTGGATTGATCAGTTAAGTTTTTAAAAATATAGATGCCAAAACCCCCAACTTTGGCTTCACTTATATCTTTATAATGTATAGGATCTTCGAGAAGTAGTGGATTGAATGGAATTCCATTATCTGTAAAAGTCAATGTGATTTGATCACTGTTAAGCGTCAGCTCAAGAGAAAACTCTAGATCATTGGAGCTTTTCATCCCATGGTTAATGGTATTAGAGACAATTTCGTCTATGACAACTTTGAGTTGATTGATTTTGATCACGTCTAGATTATAGTCGACTAACCATGATGATATATGGTGTAGAAGGGCAGGGATTTCTTCTAATGTAGGTTTTATGGATATCTTCATTAAGATATATTACAATCTTAAAAATCAATTATCGCAGTGTTCTCATCATCATAGATATTAAATATCATATCAAATCCTGATATTTCGAAGACCTCTTTTACAGTATTTTTCAAACCAAATATTCTTAGTTCACCCTTTTTCTTGGTGACTAATTTATTGGCGACCAGAAGGATCCTTAATCCTGCACTCGATATATAATCCACCTGATGAAAATCTACCATGAGCTTATTATTGCCGCCCATGATAAGATCGGTAAGTTTTATTTCTGCTGTTTTGGAGGTGGATGAATTTAATTCTCCAATGAATGAAATCACTTTAATGTGTTTTAAACTTCTTATTGCAAACTGGAGCGCCATTTCATTGATTTAAGAGTCGAAGGAGAAACTTACGGTGGTTAAGATAAAGAGAGAAGAGATAAGTCTATAATTTGTTGGTGTAATTCGACACCTTTTATGCAAGGTTAAATAATATAGTTTTACGAC
>CAZJHC010000267.1:0-5512 GCA_964545645.1 uncultured Saprospiraceae bacterium | reverse complement strand
TTATAGTAGCATGTATTCGGTACGTCCTTGGACTATTAGGCAGTATGCTGGATTTTCTACCGCAGAAGAAAGTAACGCTTTCTATAGGAAGAACTTAGCCCAGGGTCAGAAAGGACTCTCGGTAGCTTTTGACTTGGCAACTCATAGAGGGTATGATTCTGATCACCCAAGAGTAGTTGGAGATGTAGGCAAAGCAGGTGTGGCGATAGATTCTGTTGAGGATATGAAGATCCTCTTTAATCAGATTCCGTTAGACAAGATGTCTGTCTCTATGACGATGAACGGTGCTGTCATACCGATCATGGCTTTTTATATAGTGGCCGCCCAAGAACAAGGTGTGGATCAAAAGCTCTTGAGTGGTACAATACAAAATGACATCCTCAAAGAGTTCATGGTCAGAAACACATACATATATCCTCCGCAGCCATCAATGAAGATTATAGCCGACATATTTGAATATACGTCTCGGCATATGCCCAAGTTTAATTCAATAAGTATCTCAGGATATCATATGCATGAAGCTGGGGCGCCTGCTCAGTTAGAGTTAGCCTATACCCTGGCTGATGGATTAGAATATATAAGATCTGGCATCAAGGCCGGACTCAAGATAGACGACTTTGCTCCTCGATTATCATTCTTTTGGGGTATAGGGATGAATCATTTTATGGAGATAGCCAAGATGAGAGCGGCACGGGTACTGTGGGCCAAGATAGTACGTCAGTTCAACCCTAGCAATCCAAAATCCATGGCCCTTCGGACTCATTGTCAGACATCAGGATGGAGTTTGACGGCGCAAGAACCTTTCAATAATATAGGTCGCACCACTATAGAAGCTTTATCAGCAGTTTTTGGTGGAACACAATCCCTACATACTAATTCGCTGGATGAGGCTCTGGCATTACCGACAGATTTTTCTGCTAAAATAGCCCGTGATACTCAGAAATACATCCAGCAAGAAACCGATATCACCAAAGCAGTCGATCCTTGGGCGGGCAGCTATTATGTAGAGTATCTCACGGGACAGATCATTGAGAAAGCATGGGCGCTAATCCAGGAAGTCGAAGAATTAGGTGGTATGGCTCAAGCCATTGAAAACGGACTCCCCAAACTAAGAATAGAAGAAGCAGCTGCTAAAAAACAAGCAAGAATAGACAGCGGAACTGATAAAATCTTAGGGGTAAATATTTTTCAAAGTGATGAAGAGTTAAATATAGATGTAAGGGACATAGACAATACTGCGGTTAGAGATTCGCAAATAGCTCGAATAAACACGATCAAAGCATCCAGAGACAAAGACTCAGTAGATCGTACACTGGCAAAGCTGACCGAGGCTGCACAGAGCGGCAGTGGTAATTTACTGGCCCTAGCTATAGAAGCTGCCAGACATCGTGCGACGCTCGGAGAAATCTCTGATGCCATGGAAGTTGCTTTTGGAAGATATCAAGCTACGTCAAGAACTATCTCAGGCGTATATCACAAAGAGATTGCAATGGACAAACAATTTAAAAAGGCACAAGACTTGGCAGATCAGTTTGCTGCCAAAGTAGGACGCAGACCGAGGATTATGATTGCCAAATTAGGTCAGGACGGACATGATCGAGGTGCTAAAGTAATCGCAACCTCCTTCGCTGATATTGGATTTGACGTAGATATAGGGCCTCTTTTTCAAACGCCTGAGGAAGCATCCAAACAAGCTGCTATAAATGACGTTCATATATTGGGGATCTCCTCACTAGCTGCAGGTCACAAAACATTAGTCCCTCAAGCGATCGCTGCTTTGAAAGAGTTAGGAAGAGAAGATATATTAGTTATAGCAGGAGGTGTTATACCTCCCCAAGACTATCAGGTATTATTTGACGCTGGTGTTGCTGGAGTCTTTGGACCAGGCACAGTGATTGCCACGGCGGCAGGAGAGATTTTAGATATTATGTTGAACTACTTTGAAAAATGAGCAACAAACAACAAGACATACTACAACGCAAGATTGATGAAAGCCGCTTAGGTGGTGGACAAGAACGTATTGACAAGCAGCATAAAAAAGGTAAACTCACTGCCAGAGAACGGATTCATTTCCTACTGGATGCAGGTTCTTTTGAAGAAATCGATGCCTTCAAGACTCACCGTACCAAGGATTTTGGCATGGATAAGCAAGTATACTTGGGAGATGGAGTAGTGACAGGCTATGGTACGATTGACGATAGATTAGTATATGTCTATGCTCAGGATTTTACTGTTTTTGGTGGTGCCTTATCAGAGACTCATGCGGAGAAAATATGTAAAATCATGGATATGGCCATGAAAATGGGTGCTCCCGTGATCGGTCTTAATGATTCTGGAGGAGCGAGGATACAAGAGGGCGTTAAATCATTAGGTGGTTATGCTGATATCTTCTACCGCAATGTACAAGCTTCCGGGGTTGTTCCGCAGATATCCGCTATAATGGGCCCTTGCGCCGGAGGAGCGGTATACTCCCCTGCCATGACAGACTTTATCATTATGGTAGAACAGACGAGCTATATGTTTGTTACGGGTCCTAATGTGGTTAAAACCGTAACCAATGAGGAAGTTACCTCAGAACAGCTCGGTGGCGCATCAACCCATGCGACCAAATCTGGTGTAACACATATGACTGCGTACAATGATATAGATTGTATCAATAAAGTCAAAAAACTCTTAAGCTATATCCCTCAAAATTGTCATGATCGTCCAGTCGACTTACCTTTTGAGCTAGGAGAGGAACTAAGAGAAGAGTTAGAGCATATTGTACCAGAAAATCGAAATCAGCCTTACGATATAAGAGATGTTATTAGTGGTATAGTAGATGCAGATTCCTTCTTTGAAGTTCATAAGGATTATGCTGACAATATCGTGGTTGGTCATAGTCGCATAGCAGGCATGAGCATCGGCATAGTTGCTAATCAACCCAATAGCCTTGCAGGTGTACTGGATGTTGAGAGCTCCAGAAAGGCCGCCAGATTTACAAGGTTTTGTGATTGCTTTAATATCCCACTGTTAGTATTGGTCGATGTGCCAGGATTCTTACCAGGAACCGATCAGGAGTGGAGTGGTATTATCACCAATGGAGCAAAGCTTCTCTATGCTCTGAGCGAAGCAACAGTACCTAAAGTGACATGCATTACTCGTAAAGCCTATGGTGGTGCTTATGACGTAATGAATTCTAAGCATATAGGTGCTGACATGAATTTTGCATGGCCAACGGCAGAGATTGCTGTGATGGGTGCTAAAGGAGCCAGTGAGATAATATTTAAAAGAGAAATAGCTGCTTCAGAAGACCCTGCTAAGACTTTGGCAGAAAAAGAAGCAGAATATGCTGCAAAGTTTGCCAATCCCTATAGAGCCGCACAGCGTGGATTTATTGATGAGGTTATATATCCAAAAGATACTAGGAGAAAACTTATCAAGACATTCTCAATGCTTAAGAATAAAAAACTCGAGCTACCAAAGAAAAAACACGGAAATATTCCATTATAAAAATCGCATTATTATAAAAAATCGCATTATGTATAAAATTCTTATTTCAACTATTCTCTTGTCTTCAATTATTATTGGTTGTCAAAGCCCTGACAAAAAAGTTGCCGAAACGGTTGTAAAACAAACAATAGAATACCCTGAGGTCATGAAGAAAGTATTTGACGCTCATGGAGGACTCACTCAATGGAACAAGATGAACGCTATGTCCTATGATATAGTCAAAGAGGGCGGCAACGAAAAACAGCTGATAGATCTTAAGAGTAGAAATGAGAGGATTGAGGCTGCTAATTTTACAATGGGATATGATGGTAAGGACTTTTGGCTCGAAGCAGATTCTACTTATAAGGGCAACCCAGTTTTCTATAAAAATTTGATGTTTTACTTTTATGCTATGCCTTTTGTCCTGGCTGATGAAGGAATTATATTTAGTGAGACTCCTGACTTAGTCCATGACGGCACCACATATCCAGGTCTTCGAGTATCGTATCAAGAAGAAATCGGAGTAAGCCCTGAAGACGAGTATTTTATTCATTATGATGCTGAGACGTTTCAGATGCAATGGCTCGGATATACTGTTACGTATTTCTCTAAAGAAAAATCTACCGCTGTCAAGTGGATAAAATATGATGATTGGAAAACTTTTAGTGGTCTTGTGCTACCTCAATCTATGGGCTGGTATAATCTTGAGAACAATCTACCTACCGATGAAAAAAGCCGAAGAGTATTTGACAACATCAATGTGAGTGCTACACCATTTCAGTCTGAGACCTTCGATAAAACAGAGATGGCTAAGGTTGTTGAACAATAGCATAGTTGGTAGCCCCTGTAAATATTATAATGACCTATTAGTCTAAACAGACCAGATGAAAAAAATAGATATCACTGCTAACAAAAATGAGGACAGCATGAAAATGATGATCTCTCGTATGAATCAACGATTAGAGAAAATCTATGAAGGTGGTGGTAGTAAGAGAATAGAAAAACATCGGGCTAAAGGAAAAATGACAGCGAGAGATCGTGTTGATTATCTGATAGATGATGGCAGCGACTCTATCGAGATAGGTGCTTTTGCAGGGTACAATATGTACCAAGACCATGGTGGTTGCCCGGGAGGTGGTGTTGTTACGGTATTAGGATATGTCTCAGGGCGTTTATGTGTTATAGTTGCTAATGACGCTACGGTCAAGGCTGGGGCTTGGTTTCCAATAACGGGCAAAAAGAATCTAAGGGCTCAAGAGATAGCCATGGAAAACCGTCTTCCTATTATTTACTTGGTAGACAGTGCTGGTGTTTATCTCCCGATGCAAGATGAGATCTTTCCGGATAAGGAGCACTTTGGCCGTATATTTAGGAATAATGCCCAAATGTCAAGCATGGGCATCCCTCAGATTGCGGCCATCATGGGTAGTTGTGTTGCCGGAGGAGCCTATCTACCTATTATGTCTGATGAATCATTGATCGTAGAGGGAACTGGATCTATATTTTTGGCAGGGCCATACTTAGTTAAAGCGGCAATCGGAGAAACTGTTGATAAAGAAACTTTGGGTGGAGCCAGTACCCAAACAGAAATATCAGGTGTCGTAGATTATAAAATGCCTGATGATGAGAGTTGCCTCGATAAGATTAAGGATTTGGTGGGCCATTTTGGTGGTCACACAAGTGCTCAATTCGATAGAGAGAGTTCTATCGATCCTAAGATTGATATAAAAGAAATCTATCGCAAGTTTCCTGATGATCGAGCTAAACCTTACAAAGTGAGGGAAGTGCTCAAGTGTCTTGTCGATGATTCCAAATTGACGGAATATAAGTCCGACTATGGCAAGACCATAATATGTGCTTACGCTCGCATCGATGGTTGGTCTGTCGGTATAGTTGCTAATAATAGGATCGTCACTAAAAATGCCAAAGGAGAAATGCAATTTGGTGGAGTGATCTATTCTGACTCCGCTGATAAAGCATCACGATTCATTATGATATGCAATCAGAAAAAGATTCCACTAGTATTCTTGCACGATGTGAC
>CAZJHC010000266.1:0-5554 GCA_964545645.1 uncultured Saprospiraceae bacterium | reverse complement strand
GTCTATATCCTAATAGTTCAGATGAAAAAATCGTTGTTGAGACCCTTACTGACCCTAGCAGCATAGATTATCCAGATGCTATCATCTATGTAGCGGCGTCTACGGAGCTGGAAAAACATCTATTACTCGCTACTCAACTTAAAGAGTTGAATATCCCCATGATGTTATGTTTGACGATGTTGGACCTGTCCGAGACATCGGGGACGCAATATGATGTGAAAGTATTGGAGGATTATTTTGACATGCCGGTAGTAGGTGTGAGCAGCCTGACAGGCGTCAATATGGATGGACTCAGATATCAGATGATCAACCTGATACAACACCCAGTGGTCAAATCGTGGAAAGGACAGGCTAAACGAACAAGAAAAGAAACAGAAGCCATCGAGGTGATAGCTGAATTATCAGATCAAACTAATGAGTATCAAAATCTTTTAATCGCACATCATCATCAGTGGCTACAACATATCTCTGCGGCAGACCGAATGACTATAGCCTCAAGACTCAATGCTATTGAATTTAAGTCGACCCAATATCAGATATCAGAAACCTTGTCAAGGTTCAATTCTTTTACGCCGATCATCAGTCAGTCTGAGATCAGATCTACCAATCAGAATATCTCTCTAACGGACCGTATAGATCGGATCATCACTCATAGGATCTTGGGGCCATTAATATTTTTTGGATTAATGTTTTTCATTTTTCAAGCCATATATGCCTGGTCCGAGGCTCCTATGACTTGGATCGAAGATTTATTCACTTTTTTGGCCGTGCAGTCCAAGGCGTTCCTTCCTACAGGCTGGTTTGCTGATTTAATAGCTGACGGAGTTATTGCAGGTCTTGGAGGAGTGATGGTCTTTATACCGCAGATCACGATTTTATTCTTACTCATTGCGGCATTAGAAGAGGTTGGTTATATGTCTCGAGCAGTATATATGTTTGATAATGTTATGCAGCGCTTCGGGCTTAATGGACGCAGCATTGTAGCGTTGATATCAAGCGGAGCTTGTGCCATCCCTGCTATAATGTCTACGAGGACTATAGCCAACTGGAAAGAAAGGCTTACGACCATCATGGTGACACCACTAATCAGTTGTTCTGCCAGAATACCAGTATATACAGTGTTGATTGGATTTGTAGTGCCTTCTGAGGAAGTCTGGGGCGTTTTCAATGCTCAGGGTTTGGCATTTATGGGGCTTTATTTAATAAGTATTGTTGCAGCATTGGCATCAGCATGGGTCTTTAAGCAGGTATTACGTAGTGATGAGCGATCATTTTTGATGATCGAGTTACCGCAATACAAGCAACCTCTATGGAGGAATGTTTTATTCACGGTCAAGGAAAAGGTATGGACTTTTATCGTAGAAGCGGGCAAGGTCATATTGCTGATATCAATTGTCCTTTGGTTCTTGGCTAGTTATGGTCCATCAGATGGGATGGATCGTGCTGCATCAGAGGCCATCATCTATAGCGCAGATCAAGGGTATGATGAACTTGCCACGGCAGATTATGTAGCGTCACAACAACTCGAGGCCTCCTATGCGGGATATATAGGCAAGTTTATCGAGCCAGTCATCAGACCGCTAGGTTATGATTGGAAGATGGGCATAGCGTTGATTACATCTTTCGCAGCACGTGAAGTATTCGTAGGTACGATGGCCACGATTTATAGTGTCGGCAGTACTGATGATGAATTGTCCGTCCGAGAGCGTATGGCAGAAGAGGTCAATCCTCTTACAGGAGAGAAGGCCTATAATTTTGCTTCTGCATTATCATTGTTATTGTTTTATGTATTTGCCTTGCAATGTATGAGCACCCTTGCAGTGACTAAACGTGAGACTAAAAGTTGGAAATGGCCTATAATCCAGTTTGTCTTCATGGGTGTTTTGGCCTATATGAGTGCATTGGGGGCGTATCAGATCTTTAGTTAAATATTTAGATTGGGTTCTATTTCCACATTTTGTACTTTCAAGATGATGAAGTATGTACTAATAGGTATCAATTTGTTGTGCCTTTTATTTGTGGGGTGCACAGACAAAAGAACCAATACTGCAACCCCGAATGTGATCATAATATTCACTGACGATCAAGGCTATAATGATGTGGGATGTTTTGGTTCTCCAGACATAGAGACTCCTTACTTGGATCAGATGGCTAAAGAAGGGGTGAAGTTGACTCAATTTTATGCGGCACAGGCGGTGTGTTCGGCCAGCAGGGCCGCTTTGCTTACTGGCTGCTACCCAAATAGAATCGGAGTACATGGTGCTTATATGCCTGATAGTAAAAGTGGATTGCATCCTGATGAAGTAACTATTGCGGAGATGCTCAAAAAGGAGGGGTATGCAACAGCCATGTTTGGTAAGTGGCACCTTGGCGATGATCCTACATTGTTACCACTACAACAGGGTTTTGATGAGTATTATGGCATCCCTTATTCTAATGATATGTGGCCATATCATCCTCAGCAAGGACCTATTTTTAATTTTGGACCCCTACCATTGTATGAGGGCAATACGATCGTTGATACCCTACATGATCAGTCTATGCTGACGACGCATATTACTGAAAGGAGCATCCAGTTTATCAAGGAAAATAAGGACAGACCGTTTTTTTTATATGTTCCACATCCTCAACCTCATGTTCCATTGTTTGTTTCGGACAAGTTTAAAGGAAAGTCCAAAAGAGGTCTCTATGGAGATGTGATTATGGAGATAGATTGGTCGACGGGACAAATATTAAAAGCACTAAAAGAGTACGATATAGATGACAATACGATGGTCATATTTACCTCAGACAATGGGCCTTGGCTAAACTATGGAGACCATGCTGGATCTGCAGGCATCCTTCGTGAAGGCAAAGGGACCGCTTGGGAAGGAGGCCAGCGAGAACCATTTATTATTAGATACCCTGAAATAGTACCTGATGGAGTAGAGGTTGATGCCCCAATGATGGCGATAGATATTTTGCCAACCATAGCCGAGGTTACAGGATCTACGCTACCTCCTCGCACTATAGACGGGGTGAGTGGTTGGAATCTCCTAACAGGTCAGACTGACCAAAGCCCTCAGCCTAGCTATTTCTACTATTATAAACAAAATGAACTACACGGAGTCAGGCATGGGAAATGGAAACTATACTTCCCACACACCTATCGTTCATTAAGTGGACGAGAAGGTGGCAAAGGAGGCTTGCCTGTAGATTACGATTATCTCACTATGGAATCAGTAGAATTATACAACATCGATGTTGACCCCGGGGAGAGTAGTAATGTGGCGTCACAAAACCCAGAGATTGTCCTCCAAATCAAAACCTTGGCAGATTCTATGAGAGTGCGTTTAGGAGATGCTCTTCGAGATCAATCAGGACGAGAAAATCGATCTCCTGCCAGTGTTCTATGATCAGTCTAAGGCCTATTGTGATCTTGCGAATATCTGATATTGATACTTGATAGTATCGATGGATGAAAGAGTATGCCAGGGCCCAGTTGCTTGCATGATTTTGACTATATTTTCTACAGGCATCAATCCTGCATCTATGATTTGATAATCCTTAGACCCACTGACACCGAGTATCATTGTGGATGTTTGACCTTCATTTATTCCTCTCATAAACAACCAATTTTTTTCTGGCATATGATCGGCTACGATCATGTCAAATGCTTTCCAACCTATCAATGGTTTCGTCTTAAGACTGTCTTGTATAGATACTTGAGGTGTCAAGTGTGTCTTATCTACTTGTGCAGTTCGTTTTGATAGCATGCTATTAGTTGAACCATCATGGTCATCTGCTACTATCATAGCTGTATTTTCTCTTGTGAGGGCCATGGGCTCATCTGCTGCTGACTCTGCCGCAGCAACATCGGGATCGTTGAATTCGCTTACTTCAGCCATGTTTTCTCTCCCATAAGAATTAGATGCCAGTTCTATAGGGTGCTCAGGTTTGATGATATTGTCAATTGACGCATCATTTTGGGCTCTGGCAACAACTGAATTTGATTTGGTCTTTGTGGTTTTGGATTTTAGCGTTTGATTAGACGTCTCAGTCGAAGGTCCATTTGCAGATGTCTGCTTTTTACTTTGCCTTTCGATATCAATGGTCTCATTCGCTATGTCGGCGCTGATGGAGGCTGTTTTTTTGGCAAGACTCTCTGGTTGTTGAGCATGATTGGATTCCTTAGTATTCAAAGCGATGTTATCACGTGTTGATTCTACGGTTGAATCTATATGGCTCAGATCTATATTAGAGCCTGGCGGAGCTTGATAAAATATCATTCCAGCAATAGCTAAAAGAATGACGCTGGCTGCTATCCCATATGGCCAAAACCTAATAATTTTTCTTTTGCGATTAATTCTTTGATTTAGGCTTTGTTGCAGTCTGTATGGTATATCCTTATGGCCTGTCTCTTGATATAAGTCAATTCCTTCTAAGGCATCACTGATGAACTCATCGTCCAGCCCTTTTTTCTCGAGTTGAAATCTCTCCTCCGCTGTTGTGGATCTGAGCAGCCACTTATTATAAAGTTTGGTCCACTTATCCATTGAGTTGATTTTTAGCTGATGACTTGGTCATGCATAATTTGATTTGTCTTCTTCCATTTTGAATGGCAGACCTTACCTCTTGGTATGAGAGAGATAGGATGTCGGCTATATCCTTGTAGCTCTTTTTATGTAGATAAAATTGCTGTATGCATTCTTTTTGCCTCACTTGTAATGTATCGATGCAAGCTTCCATAATTGAGATGTCTTTTTCTTTTTGTACATCATCAGGATGAAATATTTGCTTGGTATACATAAGTTCGGCATCACTTTTTTTTGAATGATGTCTTTTATCTTTCCTTATAATCTCCAAGCAGTGATTGACGGAAATTCGATATATCCATGATCTAAAGTTGTCAATGTCATATTTCAGTACCTTGCTGATCAGGGATTCATAAATGTCCATGACAGCATCTTCGGCGAGAGCAGTAGACTTGAGATATTTTAGACAGGTGCCATAGATGAGCGTCATGTATGGATCATATAGTTGTCCGAGATAGCGTTGGTTTTTAGTCTCTTTATACTGAAGTATTAATTGATGTTCTGACAATTTTTTTCTATGGATTTATGCATTTAGCGATTCGTTGACATCTATATGATGTATAAACTCGATAGATTTCATAAAAGAAAACAATAATTAGATGAAAAAGGGAATAATTTTTTTACTGATTGTACTTACCGGATTTATCTCCTTGATGATGGCATGTAAGGCCAAAGAGACGATCTCTCCCATTGAACCTGCCGTAGTGGTAACTGAGCCGATGGAGGAAGAGTCTGATGTGACCAACGAAGTTATAACGGAAATAGAAGATACGGCTGTTGAAGTCAAAGAGGTTGCCACAGAAGGTGCTGCTGAGATGAAATCTCGTCCCGCTATGATGGATATGGCATCTCCCAGTACGGCTATGATGCGCTCCGAAGGGGCTGTATCTACCAAGATGGGGCGCCCTGCGCCTGCGAGCAATAATCTACCGTCGGCAGGTCAGATTACAGCAGGAGAATGGAACGATCTACACAAATGG
>CAZJHC010000265.1:0-5562 GCA_964545645.1 uncultured Saprospiraceae bacterium | reverse complement strand
ATGTCAGAGAGTCATTTTTGTCGCATGTGGCACCTCTTGGCATACGGCTCTGATTGCAGAATATCTCTTTGAGGATATCGCCCGTCTCCCATGTGAGGTAGAGTATGCTTCAGAATTCAGATATAGAAACCCAATAATCAATAAAAATGATTTGATCGTTGCTATATCACAATCTGGCGAAACTGCTGATACCTTGGCAGCATTATCTATAGCCAAAGAGAAAGGAGCTATGACCTATGGCATAGTGAATGCAGTAGGCTCCACTATAGCAAGAGTTACAGACACCGGATCGTATACCCATGCAGGACTAGAGATAGGTGTCGCCTCAACAAAAGCTTTTACAAGCCAATTAAGTATTATCACGATGATGGCTTTGCAAATTGGTATACTCAGAAATAAGATGACGCATGCTCAGTGCCGTGAGTACCTCTGCTCACTGAAACGCATCCCTGATCAAATAGAGGATATCCTCTCTCTCAAGCAATATGTACGTACTATAGCCGAAGACTTGATCCATGCGGATAATGCCATTTATCTTGGACGTGGCATCAACTTTCCAATAGCCTTAGAAGGTGCCTTGAAACTGAAAGAAATCTCTTATATCCATGCAGAAGGTTATCCCGCTGCAGAGATGAAACATGGCCCTATTGCATTAATTGATGAGCGTATGCCAGTGATTGCAGTAGCCACAAATCATAAGAATATTGATAAAATGATTAGCAATCTCCAAGAAGTGAAAGCTCGAAAAGGACGCATCATAGCGATTATCAACGAATCAGATCAAAAGATCAGGCATATAGCAGATCATGTGATTACTATTCCAACGACAATGGATCATCTAACTCCATTGTTATCTGTTATACCACTGCAGCTATTGTCTTACTATGTGGCCGTAATGAGAGGATGTGATGTAGACAAACCCAGGAATCTCGCTAAGTCAGTGACAGTAGAGTAGGAATGAATGATTTACTAAACTGATCATTCATTACAAGAAATGTCAGATTTAACACTCTTGAGGGGATAATCTGGCTCAAGGCTATAGGCCTAAAGACAATTTGTTTTATTTTCGCAGCGCTTTTAAATCGAAAAGAAGTAAATGGGGCCTTAGCTCAGTTGGCTAGAGCGCTACACTGGCAGTGTAGAGGTCACCGGTTCGAATCCGGTAGGCTCCACTTTATTTATTTCACATATCATCTGGATCCATTCCTGCATTAATCCTAGCCAATCGTTCTTCATGCTCATAACTCATTTTTTGTGACTTAACGATGAAATGTCCAGCGATAGCCACGATAGGGATCAAGAATATCAATACTTGTGGTTGCAATAATCTGAATAGCATAATACTTTAATTTTGTACCACTAACCTAAATGATTTAGTCATTGTGATGTATCATGTATCGACTACTCCAAGCAATTACTCGATCAATTTATCCTTTAAAGAACTAATTCTGATCCTATCTTCACCATCAGATGAGCACATTTGTAATTGACGATATATTGACATACCTCTCGGATATGGGTGGTTTGGAGTTGGCTGGATTGATCTTCGGTTTACTCAATGTATTTTTCTTGATCAGGCAGAGCATTAAGAATTGGTTCTTTGGTATTTTATATATCCTTATATCCTTTATCATTTTCTGGCAGAGTCGATTATATGGAGACTTCCTCTTGCATATAGTGTATCTGGTGCTTAATGTATATGGTTGGATACATTGGGCGGGCAAGGATAGTTCTGAACCTTTGATTGTAACCCGTTTGTCAGGTCAGGAAGTTTTTAGAACAATCGGTACTACCGTTATCGGGGTTATCCTTTTTGCTCAGTTATTAATTCATATACCGTCATGGTTCCCTGCTATGGAGCCCGCCTCATTGCCCTATTGGGATAGTACGACGACTATAATGAGTATCATAGCGATGTGGTTGACCACTCAAAAGAAAATTGAAAATTGGATCTACTGGTTACTGATCGATATATTAGCAACAGGTATTTATTACTACAAAGAGCTCTATTTCTATAGTTTGCTCTATTTTATTTATATCTTTTTTGCCATCTGGGGACTACAAGCATGGCGACGAGCCATGAAAGCTTAAATGGTAGGCAAATATCTATATAAGATGCTCAATTGTGTATAAACCAAACGACGACGGTTGGCGTAGGACAATCAATTGATCTTAATTCGACGTTTGAAATCAATAAAACTGGCATTTTTACGGCCATTAATCAAAGTTGTCTGGACTGTATTATTGATTCAGGTAGTAACTAACTTTGACTCTAAGAGTATTTTATCTAAATGAAAATAATCATAACGGGTATTGAGTGTTCTGGTAAGACTACCTTGGCCCATCAATTGCATCAGGCTATTGGCGGCATCCTCGTTCCAGAGTTTAGCAGATCCTATCTTAATAATTCTGGTTCGACCTACCATCAGAATGACATACTCAATATCGCCAAAGGCCAATTGGCTTTAGAGAGGGAGGCAGAAACCAACGGCATCAGGCCAATCATCTGCGATACCAGTCTTATCGTAATGAAGGTCTGGAGTATGATTAGATTTGACTCATGTGATCCTTGGATCATCTCACAGATTGAATCTCAGACCTGGGATTTGTTTTTTTTATGTGATCATCAGATACCTTATGAAGAGGACCCCCTTCGAGAGAATGATATCAATAGACAGTTTCATTATGATATTTATCATAATGAGCTAAAAGGACTCAATCGACCTGTGCACATACTTCAAGGGAATCCACATCAACGTCTGACAATGGCGATCGAGATATTATCTCATTTGCTATCGTAATGATATATTTGGTCTTAAATATAGTTGGGGTGCCTTATTCACTTATAGGTGAATTGATATAAAGGCTGAGATTATACCCGTATTACTTGACCCAGATAATGCTGGCGCAAGGAACTACTAAGAGTAGGACATATCTGGTCGGCTCATAACACTCCCACTATGTATTTTTTAATCATTTTGACATGCATATGTATCGTATTATTTGTTTGTTTTATCTGTTAGTGCCGACATTATTGTCATCACAGCTTACCTCTACTGCAGATAGCTTAGATTTAGAAAATATCATCATAGCCTCATCGAGAGTAAGCCGAGAGGCACCTTATAGCTTTCAAAATATTGATAGAGCTCAGATTGAATCCATTTATATCGGTCAGGATCCTGTGACTTTACTCCAAAGGTTGGCCCCTTCGATCATTTCATATTCAGATGGAGGTACAGATATTGGTAATTATTCTCAGTTTAGACTTCGTGGGATTGATCAGGATAGGCTCAATATTTCATTAAACGGAGTGCCTTTAAATGACATGGTTGACCACGGCACATTTTTTTCTAATTTTTCTGACTTCGGTAATAGTGTTGAGAGCATACAGATCATAAGAGGTACTGGAGCCAATAGTGTCGGAGCGGCTTCCTACGGAGGGTCTGTCAATTTTGAATCTCCTAATCTATTTAAAGAATCATCAGATCATTCTGTACAACTTACAGCGGGAAGTTTTGGGACGCTCAGGACATCCGCAGAACTGAGTACAGGTCTCATGGACCAGCGTTACGGTGTATATGCTCGTATGACCAGGACGCATAGTGATGGTTATAAAGACAACTCAGGCTCTGATTCATATTCATTATTCTTTTCTACTGGTATCAAAGGGAATGATGATGTACTAAAACTGACAGCTTTTGCAGGCAAGACTCAGAATGGCCAATCGTATGAACATGTACCACGATCGATTATTGACATTGATCCACGGACCAATTTTAATAACCTTAATGATGTGGATGATTTTGAACAAAATATGGTCCAGCTACAATATGCCAAGAGTTCGGGCTCTTTGGATTATGTGTTGACTGCTTATTATAGCGGGGCAGGAGGAGTGTTTCCCTTTACTTTTGATGGTTCCCAGTTTATGTTTGGATTGGAGAATGACCAATGGGGACTCCAGGTAGGAACAACCAAGACATTTAAGGATATGTCCCTTTCTTTCGGGGTTAATGCATACACCTTTGATCGAACCAATTTTGAATTTATTAGTCCTTTCGTTAGGGAACCATATTTTAGAGACTTCACCGACAAGGATGAGGCAAGTGTATACCTAAAGTGGACTAAATCCACGAACGGTATTAATCTTTTTGCCAATGTTGAGTTACGTCACTTGGATATGAACATGACTGCAGATGAGACAATTATTGATCCTTTTAATATGTCAGAGAGTTATACTTTTTTCAATGGCTCTTTGGGGCTGAGCTATGATCTCAACGACTATGCGGATATATACCTATCCTATGGTGAGACGAGTAGAGAACCCACCAGAAGCGATTTGCTCAATGGGGTTACTGAGTCAGAAAGAGTACATGACATAGAGTTAGGATACAGATATAGTTCTAATAAGCTGAAGTTTGCAGCCAATCTTTTTTATATGAATTTTGATAATGAAATAAGCAAGATTGGTGCACTGGTAGATAGATCTTATATGGAGATAAGACAAAATGTGCCAAATAGTCTGAGATCCGGTGTTGAGATAGAAGGGAGCTATGATATCAACTCCAATATTGGTTTTGGATTAAATTTGGCCTATCTCAATACTTCTATAGATGAGTATGTAGATGGAGCTAATACATTTACTGATGTCGAGCATATCTTTGCTCCTAAATGGACTATTAGTCCGAGCATACATTGGCAGATAACCGATCAGATCGTTATTGATCTCAATAGTTTACATGTCAGCCAATCGTTCGCAGAATTATCTAATAATCAAGATTTTACGCTACCTGCATTTACAGTTCTAAATGCTCAGCTAAATATGACAGTAACTGACCGATTGACTTTAGGAGTGGTGGTTAATAATTTATTTGATGTTTTATATTTTACAGAAGGTTCGCCAATTGATATTGAGTTTGACGGCATAGTAGATGAAATGGGGTTTAGAGTTCAGCCTCCAAGAAACTTCTATGTTACTTTGAACTATCAATTTTAGATGTGGAATGATTAATTTAGTCATGATTCACTATTGACTAACTATTAAAACTTACTACTATGCCAGATAATTGGTACTTATTTTTCCTCACTGCTTTGATACCGTTAATCATTGGATTTTTCTGGTATGGCAACTTTGGTTTTGGCAAAAAATGGATGTCTATTAATGGCTTTACCGAAGAGAGCCTCGAGGGAGCCAACATGGCTATGATCTTTGGCGTGTCATATCTTTTTGGGGTATTCATTTCATTGGCTTTATCTGGGGTTGTTGTACATCAGACCAATACTTTACAAATGATGATGCCTGATGTGATCGAGAGTGGCAGTACCGCACAAGCTCAATTTAATGATCTGATGATGACATATGGAGGTAATTTTAGAACCTTCGGGCATGGGGCGTTGCATGGAGGATTTTTAGGAATCCTTTTGGTACTACCCGTCGTTGCTATCAATGCGCTATTTGAAAGACGAGGATGGGTTTATATCTTAATTCACACAGGATATTGGCTTGTAACTATGGCCTTGATAGGAGGTGTGCTTTGCAAGTATCTGTATTATGCACCCTTATAA
>CAZJHC010000264.1:0-5572 GCA_964545645.1 uncultured Saprospiraceae bacterium | reverse complement strand
AATAAAGTCCTAATTGATAAGTAAGTAGTATCTAAGATTTATCTAAGCTCTGGAGATATTGCGGCCGTAAGAGCTTTGTAGTTACATCTTTTATGAGGCTATAGTCTTCTGCTCTTTGGGAAACAGTGGGATCCTCAGAAGTTGTCAGAATTATTATGTCCGTCATTGCTCTAGGAAATAATACCATATAATTATCAATGAATTCCCAACAGTTCATCCTTGGCATGTTAACATCACAAAACAATAGGTTAGGAATGTCATTTGATTGAGCATATGTCTCGAGCAATTCTTCGGGGTCACTGTAAAATGATAATTCCATATTTAGCTCCTGGGCAACAGTTTCCAAGGTGAGCTCATGGAACCTATTAGTTGCAAAGTCATCGTCAAGAAAATGAACTTTCATATAAGGCAAAAATAATACTAAAAGTCTTTGATAAAATTATTTCAGAGTAGACTTGATGTTATATCAATACGAGCGCCCTCATCTCAATCAAGGCATTATCACTTACTCTAATTTTCTTCCCTATCTGCCATGGTTTCTACAATAATCCGTTCTGTCAATGGTTTGGCATAAAACTTTACGACAGATTCGACAGATTCTGCTCTTATCCGATCCTTAGGATTCATCGTAGTACTTAAGACGTATATACTAGGTCTACTATCACAAGAGCTTAGATCAAATTTCTCATAGATTTCTAGAAACTCCCAGCCATTAATACGTGGCATATTAAGGTCCAGGAATATGACATCCGGTAACGGACTCTGTCTATCTAGTCTACTCTGAATGTCATCCAAAGCATCTTGGGCCATGTCGTGAATACTGAGGTTTTCACAACAACAGAGCTCATCTATAACGTACTGGGACAAATAGTTGGTAGCACGATCATCGTCTATGAGCATAATCTCATTCATCTTATTCGCCTCCATAAATCGAACTGTCTATCTGATGATTAGTTGTATACTCAGTCAGACCATAGGTGCGATTTAGCACCGATATCTTACGCTCTATTCTTCGTCTTAATTTGCTCTCCTTATTCTGAAAGGAGTGAGGATTAATCTTTAACAACATGTTTAAAACTGGATATCTATAAGTGAGGTATGACCTATGTATAACATAGTTAATACTATGTGCTTACATGAGGTCGTCAAACACTCTACCTCACTGACATAATTTCAGATTGATTATTGAGGCGCAAAAATATAAACTCTGATCCTCCTATGTGTCAAAATTTGTTCTTAAGTCCATTACTTTACAGAGTAATGGTTTTACATTGGGTAGTTAACTTTGTCCTGAATTATCGCAGAACAGATGCGCCAAAAGCTACCACTTGACATCGCTTCCCTTTTAAGCCTTATCTTCTTGATAGTATTACCGTTCCTATACTATACTGATTTGCCAGATACCATCCCTATCCACTACGGCGCCGATGGCAAAGCCGATGGCTATGGTTCTAAGCTCACCATATTTTTACTCCCTGCAATCGGAACACTCCTTTTTGCTGGTCTAACTTTGTTGAACAAGTACCCGCATCTTTTCAATTATCCTCATGAAATCACCGAAGAAAATAAGGAAAGGTCGTATAGGTCGGCACAAAAAATGATCAGTGCGCTGAAGTTATTGATAACCCTAATATTCACCTATATCACATTTGTTACCATCCGCAAGTCTGGCAGTGACACTGCTACTCTCGGAACATTATTCTTACCCCTGACCTTCTTTATGATTTTTGGATTGATTGCATACTATATTGCACGGATGTTGAGATCCTAAAACCTACTGATTTAGCAATGCTCAATCAAGCCATTTAGCTTGAATGAGTCAAACCAATCGATCAGATACTTGTTTTGATAGTATGGGAAAAATTAAAGTCGGACAGCAACTTCCTCAATTATCTGGACACTCGTATGATAATGGAGTCATAGACCTCTCAGATTATCGAGGAACACGGCTAATATTGTCATTCTACAGATATGCTGCGTGCCCATTTTGCAATTTGCGCATTCATCATTTTATAGATAAATATCAGGCCGACTACACTAAGAGAGGTATTAAAGCTATAGCCGTATTTCAATCTCCCCCTAAGAGCATAACCAAATATCTAAGTAAACACAAAGCACCATTTGACATTATAGCAGATCCTAAGCAAGAGTGGTACAAGATCATGGGACTAAGTACGTCATGGTTAGGATTTATGACAGGTGCGGCTAATATGAGTCAAGCTTTGGAAGCTCGACGCAAAGGGATGATGAACATCAACCCAGAAGGACCCGCTAATAGACTACCCGCCGATTTTTTAATTGGAGCCGACGGTACTGTCAAGGTTACATATTATGCAAAGAATATCAGCGACCACATTCCTTTTGAGGCGATTGACCAATGGGCCCAAAATCACTAGCCCGACATCAGCATATTCCCTATCGATGCCCCTAACAATGCTCAAACAAATTATTAATTGGATCCTATTAACATTTATAGGATTGACCCTAATCATCATAATTGCATTGCATAGCTTATCTTCTTATGTGAGAGGTGGGCCGGATGCAGTCAGTTCTTTATTCAAAGCATACGACTACGATTACCAAGTCAAAATAGACACCTCCCAGGGGCGAACAATAAGGTCTATAACCACAGGAAATCTCAATAGCAGACGCACGATAGTTTTCTTGCACGGAGCTCCAGGAAGTTGGAAGGATTACTCAGATTATCTCATTGATAGGCAATTACAGAGCTATTCAAAGATGATAGCCATAGATCGTCCAGGATATGGGTACTCTGATTATGGGAAGGCAGAGCCATCCATCATAAAACAGGCTAAGTTGCTTCATGATATTATAGATGTACAACCTCAAGACTCCCTTGTCCTTGTCGGATTCTCTTATGGAGGTCCAGTTGCGACTGCCTTTGCCGGACTCTATCCAGAGCAAGTTAGCGGTATCTTGTTGCTGGCACCAGTAATCGCACCGGGTCATGAAAAGGTATTTTGGTTTAATCGGCCATTAGGCTGGGCTCTAATTGAAGCTCTTTTTCCTAAATATATACAAGTCGCCAATGTTGAAAAGCTCGAGCATAACTCAGCATTGGAGGAATTGACTCCTTTATATGAACAGATCAGCGCTCCTACTATCCATATGCACTGTTGGGATGATTGGATCGCTCCTTTTGAGCCAAATGTAGATTGGAGCTCTAACCATATCAAAAACGCGACCATTGTTGATTGGGAGGGTGATGGGCACTATCTACCCAATTCCAAAATTGACACCATCTTGCCGTATCTAATAGGGCTTCTGACTAATGATAGCAACGCTCCGAAATAAACTTGAAAAAACCTGCTTATTCTCCGCTACTATAGGTGCAATCCTTTTTCTTTGCAATCAATAGACGCACCGATAAATAGGTATTTAAAATGAGCACACTTGACTTACAGATAGAGAAGCAGGCATTAGCATGGATAAATGGAGATTACGATTCAGAAACCAGAGATGCAGTCAGATCAATGCTCGTAGACGAGCATTATGATGATCTCACAGATGCATTCTACAAGGATCTGGAATTTGGGACTGGAGGCCTCCGTGGACTTATGGGCCCTGGGACTAATAGAGTTAATCAATATACCTTAGGAATGGCGACTCAAGGGCTGAGTAACTACTTAAACAAGCAATATCCTGATCAAGAGGTCAGCGTAGCTATTGCCCATGATAACCGTAACAACAGTGATACCTTTGCCCGAGTCACGGCGAATGTCTTTACTGCTAATGGAATCAAGGTCTATTTTTTTGATGGCCTGAGGCCAACACCAGAATTGTCATTTGCCATCCGAGAATTGGGCTGCCAAGGCGGGGTCATGCTCACAGCAAGCCACAATCCCAAAGAGTATAATGGATATAAGGCCTATGGTCAAGATGGCGGACAATTAGTGACACCACATGACAAAATGGTTATCGAGGAAGTTCGTAAGATCAGTGATGCATCAGAAGTCAATTTTAAGGGCGACGATTCATTAATAGTTACCATCGGGTCTGATATGGATGATCAATATATCCAGGAGCTGGTAAAGCTATCTGTCAACAAAGACGCCATCACCAAGCAAAGCGATCTTAAAATTGTCTTCTCCCCTATTCATGGCACAGGCGGTGTATCGGTACCGCCAGTTCTCAAGGCAATCGGATTCAAAAACGTTACTGTTGTTGAGGAACAGATGGTCGTAGATGGAAATTTTCCTACAGTGGTATATCCCAATCCAGAAGAACATGAGGCACTGAATATGGCTATTCAAAAAGCCAATGATATTGGCGCCGACTTAGTCATGGCTACAGATCCTGACGCCGACAGAGTAGGTATTGCCGTGCGTAATACTGACGGTGAGATAGTCCTGCTAAATGGAAATCAAACCGCCTCACTACTAGTAGAATACATGTTAGAGGCCTGGGACAAAGCTGGTAAGCTTACTGGTAATCAGTATATCGTTAAGACAATAGTGACGTCATATCTACTAGATAAAATCGCTGCGGATAAGGGGGTCGCATGCTATAATACGCTCACAGGTTTCAAATGGATCGGTGCTATGATGACCAAGCTACAAGGAAAGGAGACCTTCATCGTAGGTGGCGAAGAGAGCTATGGATATCTCGTAGGTGAACATGCCCGTGATAAAGACGCCGTTGTATCCTGCGCTATGATCGCCGAGATGGCAGCCTACTATAAAGAGCAAGGTAGCAGCCTGTATGAAGCATTAATTGAGCTCCACAGGAAGTATGGTTTATATCTCGAGAAATTAGTCTCTATCAAAAAAACAGGAAAGGCTGGAGCTGAAGAGATCAAGTCAATGATGCAAGGCTATAGAGACAATCCTCCATCAACTCTAGGTGGAAGTAAGGTTACTATGATTAAAGACTATGCTGCAAGCCAAGCCAAAAATACAGATACTGGGGCTGTTGAGTCAATCGATCTGCCGAGCTCCAATGTATTACAGTTTTATACAGAGGATGGGAGCATAGTCTCTGCACGACCATCTGGCACAGAACCGAAGATCAAATTTTACTGTAGTGTCAATCAAGACATCTCTGCTGATGACAACTATGAAGCATTAACTGGGCAACTCCAAAATAAAATAGACGCCCTGATGAATGATCTTATCGCCTAAATTATTTAAAATAAGATGGCACTGATAATCAGATATGCGATGATTATTGATAAGCCTATGATAACCGAATAAGCAATAGTTCGGTTTTGTCTGATTCTTTGCACTTTTATCATTCTAGCCGATGAGAGTTCTGCTTTAGGAATGATGTCATTAGAGTACCTAGTATCAACTTTCTGAGCAGCACCCAATATTCTTGGTTTTCGATAAGTATTGCGCAATTTTAAATTATTGCGGTTTGATACGATCATTCCTTGAGCTCCTAATGACATGGCTATAAGTTTTATAGTTAGAAATTAGGTGCTGATGAGATACTATCAAATCATCAACGACAAACCAAGAAAAAATTTAGACGAAAGTCAGCTTAGAAGAGAGTATAAAAAAAGAAAGGCTGCCCTTTGGCAGCCTTAGTGTAACCTTAGTAATCAATGGGC
>CAZJHC010000263.1:0-5580 GCA_964545645.1 uncultured Saprospiraceae bacterium | reverse complement strand
ATAATCACCTCTTAGTGGTCAATAAGCCATCCGGTTGGTTATCGCAGGGTGATAAAACAAATGATTTATCGATCTGTGAGCCGTATAAAAATTATATAAAAGAGAAATATAATAAGCCAGGCAATGTTTTTTTACATCCTGCGCATCGACTTGATAGGCCAGTTAGTGGATGTATTATCTTAGGTCGCACCTCAAAAGGGCTTCAAAGAATTCAAAAATTATTCGCTTCAGGAGACATTCATAAAGAGTATTTAGCGGTAGTTGAAGGTTCTCCTAAACAGGATCATGGCGAATTGGAAGACTGGTTATTTAAAAACACCACTAAGAATATCACTAAAGTTGTCAACTCTAACTTGGAGAGAGCTAAACAGGCCCGACTGACCTATCAGGTCATAGAACGGTCTAAGAATACCGCACTCCTTAAAGTTATACCGCATACTGGCCGATCACATCAGATTAGGGTTCAATTGAGTCATATGGGAAATACAATATTAGGAGACGTAAAGTATGGCGCTAATGCTCCATTATTAGATAAAGACATCGCACTACATTGTTATCAAATGATCTTCAAACATCCGACCCTGGATAAGCAAATTACGGTCAGTTGCAAGCCTGACCCGACCACTTATCCATGGAGTAATTTCAAAAGAAAACTAAGCAGCATTTGAGACTATAGTCTAAAAGACTATTTTTGCAGCTGTGAGGGTTGTACAGCCAGCTCCCTTTAAATCCCCCAGGGCGGAAACGCAGCAAGGGTAGGAGGTTGTAGCGGTTTGGTATGATTCCTCACTTTTTTTATTCTCTCAATTATAATCATAAGATCAATGCGGTTTTTTATAGACACGGCTTCTTTAGATCAAATCAAAGAGGCTCATGACCTTGGTATACTGGATGGAGTAACTACTAATCCTTCATTAATGGCAAAGGAGGGCATCAGTGGTGAAAAGAACATTAAGGACCATTATGTTAAGATATGTGATATTGTCGATGGTGATGTAAGTGCAGAAGTCATCTCAACAGATTTTGATGGTATAGTAAGTGAAGGAAAGGAACTCGCTAAGTTAGCGCCTAACATTGTTGTTAAGGTACCAATGATCAAAGATGGTATTAAAGCCATAAAATGGTTTTATGATAATGGTATCAAGACAAATTGTACATTGGTATTTAGTCCCGGTCAAGCCATATTAGCAGCTAAAGCAGGAGCGACTTATATATCTCCTTTTCTCGGTCGGATAGATGATACGACATGGGATGGAATACAGCTCATCCACGAGATAGCTGAGATCTATGCGATCCAAGGATACGACACCGAAATACTAGCCGCATCAATCCGAAATAGCAGACATATTGTACAAGCAGCGCAATCAGGAGCGGATATCGTAACATGCCCACTTAAAGCAATTTTAGGTTTGCTGAATCACCCATTGACAGATATCGGCTTGGCTAAGTTCTTAGCGGATCATAAGAAGGCTAATTCATAAAATACATCCTGATGAAGGATACGATTTTTTATCTCGGCACTTGCGACACCTGTAAGAGGATCATGGGACAGATTATGGATATAGATCGTTTTGAACTTAGAGAAATCAAGGGCAAAGGGGTATCAGAAGCTGAAATAGAGGGGATACATAATTTATCAAAACTGCCTTATAGTGATCTATTTAATAAGAGAGCTCGAAAGTATAAGGAGATTAAAGATGATCTTGAAACCGCAGATGACGATAAATATAAAGCCTACATCACTCAGGAGTATACCTTCTTGAAGCGACCTGTAGTCGTCTATCAAGGACAAGTGTTCGCAGGTAACGCCAAGAAGACAATAGAGCAAATGCTCAGTACCGTTAATCAATAGTATGGATATAGTAACTCGACAGTCGATCATTGATTGGTTTAAGGAGCTACAGGATAATATCTGTACCAGTCTTGAAGATCTGGATGAGCAGGGGAAGTTTAGGGAAGATCTGTGGGAAAGAGCTGAGGGAGGAGGTGGACGCACTAGAATCATTCAAGGTCAGCATATTGAAAAAGGGGGAGTGAACTTTTCGGCAGTTCATGGAAGCATGCCTGAGGTCATTGCCAAAGGACTGGGACTGCCACCAAATGAATTTGTAGCTACGGGAGTCTCAATCGTTTTGCATCCGACTAACCCGATGGTACCAATCATTCATATGAATGTACGCTACTTTGAGACTGATCAAGGCCATTGGTGGTTTGGAGGTGGGATAGACCTCACTCCACATGTGATTTTTGAGGAGGATGCAAGGGAGTTTCACCACGGATTAAAAGCTGCATGTGATACCTTCTATCCTGAGGCGTATCATGAGTACAAAGAGTGGGCGGACAATTACTTCTATATCCCACATAGAAAAGAAACACGAGGTATCGGTGGAATATTTTTTGATCGCGTCAATTCAGATCTTGGATTTAACAAGTTAGATTGCTGGAGATTTGTGCAGTCTGTAGGAAGTGCATTTGTGCCTATCTATAGTTCCTTGTTTAAGAGAAGATATGAGATGCCTTATTCTACTGAGCACAAGCAGTGGCAGCTGATCCGACGAGGACGTTATGTAGAGTTCAACTTAGTCTATGATCGAGGGACGAAATTCGGATTACAGACTAATGGTAGGATAGAGTCCATACTTATGAGTCTGCCACCACAAGTCGCTTATGAATATGACTATCAGGCTACACAGGAGTTTGAAGCTTCAACTCAAGCTAAACTCGTAAAGGGAATTGACTGGATTAGAGACACAGTATGACGAGTTCGTCCGTATTGACTGTATTACTCATGTTACCTGCTCGATCAAATACTCTGATGCCAAATGTCATCGTATCAGTTGCGCCCTCTGGTGTGGAGCATGCCGGCTCATCATCAAAAAAACAACACAAAGTTGGTATGTTGAGAGTTACCGTACCGACATTACCAATATCGGTTTGGGGTAGGTCTGGTATCCGATTGAAGACATGAAGTTCTCCGTTTCTGTTGTCAATTACTTCTACATTACCGGACACGCCACTTAAGTCTCCATCGATATCCTTAATGCCGAATTGTACTATTAATGTGTCCTCTAGTCCAAGGCTACCTTGTCGCAGTACATCTTTATTCATGCCCATGTAAGTGATCTCTGGCGCACTATTGATATTATTGTCCCCTGAACAGCTGCAAAACAGCATAACACTTAGGATTAACACGACTAACAGTCTAAGCATATAATAAAGTGATTGATAGTTATCAAGATATCATTAATAGTTTAAACGCCGAACAGTTTGATTTTGATTGTTCTGTTAAGCGTATTTTTAATTATCAAAAGAAACAAAATCCCATCTATCGACGCTTTCTTGATCTGATAGAGCATAATAATTCTCCTCAGCGAATCGAGGATTATCCTTTTTGCCCCATTGCCACGTTTAAACACCATCAACTCAAGTCAGGTGAGTGGTCAGCAGTTGAGCCCTGCTTTATGAGTAGTGGTACAGGCGGTACACGCAGTAAACATTATGTACGTGACCTAAATCATTATCATACTATTTCTCAAAAAATATTTGAGCGCCATTTTGGAAGTTTAAAAGACTATCAGATCCTTGGACTCCTACCACACTATTCTGATAACCCTCAGTCTTCACTGCTGAGTATGGTACAGCACTTCATGGACTGCTCAGCTTATGAAGGCAAGACAGTCCTGTCGGACTTAGACCTATTGTATGAGCAGATCAACTCAAATAAAGAGAATCAGATTCCAACATTGATCATTGGAGTGAGCTTCGCAATGTTGGATTACGCCAGTACTCATCAACATGAGCTCGACGATAGTTTTGTGGTTATCGAAACTGGAGGTATGAAAAAGTATAAACGGGAGATGAGTAAAGAAGAGATTCATTCAGCACTTGGTAGGTCGTTTCGGGGAGCACAGATTTGTTCAGAATATGGAATGACAGAATGCCTTGCTCAAGCTTATAGTGTTGACTCCATTTGGATTAGGATGAATGATTATTTCAAAGTCGTTATCACAGACCCTACTGACCCGGGCGAAGTACTACCTAATGGGAAAACCGGTCGGATCAATATCATTGACTTGGCTAATGTGGCTACTCTGTCATTTATAGCGACGGATGATATCGGGAAGATATCAGAAAATGACCCCAATTTGTTTCAAGTGTTAGGACGACTATCCAATACGGACTTAAGAGGATGCAACTACTTGATCTGAGTGGTGATTAATGACTCGTTTAGTGATCCCTTCAAATATCCACTTAGCTAAGGCTTCACGATTAGATGACAATAGTATTCGCTTGTGGTCGGCTTTGTTCTTGATATTAGCTAATTCTATAAGGACAGCCTTGGGTTGTGTTACTCGCAGTACGTGGAGGTTTCGTTCATGGATATAACCTCTATAATTTCGACCTTTCTGGTGTTGATTATACTTCTCTTCAAATGTGGTCATGAGATCTGTCGCCAGTTTTTTGGATGCACTGCTGATTGGGTGATGATTGAAGAATACGTCCTGTCTCTTATTGTCAGTTCTCGAATCAACATGGATAGAGACTAACAACTGCTCTTTTACTCCCGCCTTTGCATGTTTTCTGAATGTACTATTGACATAGGCAGCTCGTCTGTTCAACCTCACCAATTGTTTTCTTGTTTTTAAGTTTTCGCCATTGGCAAGGATTTCGCCATTGTCGCAAGCCAAATACTCACCGTCACGGATGCCATCGTTTGGATCTTGGACTACGATTTCTACAGTAGCCCCATACTTCATGAGATGCCGAGCTAATCTAAGGGTAACATCGTAGGCATATTCGTCTTCGCAGAGTTCATCTTCACATTCCTTACATACAGCTCCTGGGTCGATTCCTCCATGTCCACTTACCAGATAATATACACGCCCGGTAAGGCTATTGTCTATGATCTCTACTTCTTCGTAGGTTTTACCAAAAAGCTTGTTTACACTTTTAGTACTTGTATTCTTATGCTTTTGTTCTGCGACTTCCTGCACGTTCTGAACTGCAGGATCTGGATTATCAATGAGCTCATGGTAGGGTACCCATAGTAGTTTGCTTTTAGTAAAATGCGTTTGCCGCAATCCCTTACTCTGTAGCCACTCATTGTATTCTTTGATTCGGACTGCTTTTTCCCAATTATCTAGTCCTATGGTACTGCGTATACTTTTTTGGTTGTATTTATATACAGTTATGGGGAGCTTATAGGTCTTGTCTTTGATCAGTAAGCTCGATTTATTCAGACCGTTGAGCTCATAAAACCTCTTGATATTGTCACTATTCTTGATCAGCTTATACCTTTGTAGGAGAACAGTGATTCCATCGCCAGCTTTAGCTTTTACAGGGAGGGCGTCATAGACGATACTGCCAGCATGACTGATGAAAGGAGTTGTCAGGAAGACCACTATTGTGAATATAAGCGTACGTATCATCATAAATGGTTGTAATACAAATATAAACACTTTATGAAAAAACGTAATATATAAATGACTGAATTCTTTGCATTAATACAATATTTCTTCTCTATTGAGTTCAGAAATCGATCGCATATCGTTGCATTGTTGATGTTTGCGTGGATCGTGT
>CAZJHC010000262.1:0-5611 GCA_964545645.1 uncultured Saprospiraceae bacterium | reverse complement strand
AAGTATTGCTCTGAACGAATACGTTTATAATTTTTAAGCAATTGAACCATAAACCATCAAAATATCTATCAACTTCTAAATCATGGATCAAATGGTACAATTTATCATTGGTGGTCGCATTTCTGACTATGATCGTTTTAGGACGTGATTACTTGGCTTTGACGATAGCGTTGGTCCTATTAGCATTACCAGTACTAGTACTGGTATATACAAACAAATCATACTACTACATTGATAACGGTCTAATAATTAAAAAATCAGTCATTAAGTCTAAACCTCTTGATTCTGCTGACTTAGGTCCTTCATTTACGATATCTATAAGGCTGATAGACTATATTGACATCAAAAAACAGAGGGGTAGTAATCGAGACATCAAGTTTTGGTCGATCAATGATCGAATTCCTCTTGGTCATATTCAAATAGAGCATGGAGATCGATTAATTAGGGAACTACTCTCTATAAATCAGGACATCCAAGTTCTCGAAAAGACTTAAAGTGTTAGATATAACCTATAAAGACTAATCAATGTAGAAAGCGACATTTTCCTTGATAACTATATCCGATGGGATGTATTCTGCTTTTCCGAAGTCTCTATCATAAACCAAATGATCAACTAACCTCTTCATTCCTTTAGCTCCTTGCATGTCAGGATTTTGGTTAATTAGATAATCGATCACACCATTGTTTAGATATGTAATATTATCGGCTATAATGTCATATCCAATGAAACAAATATCCCGCTCTCGTTGAAATTCTTTGACTATATCCGCTATATACTTGCTCCTACTATTGGTGACAAATATTCCGTTGACTTGTGGATGATCGTTAAGAGCACTGATTATCTTATCTCTAAGCAATTTTTCATCTTTAAAATATAACTCTTCAGACATGTACATCTTAAACTCCTCCCTTCCATTGAAATACTTTTTTAGGCCTTCTACCTTTTTCTGAATTTGGAGCGTATTATTATAAAATGCCCCGAGATTAATGATTAAAATATGTTTTTCGCTGTCTTTGACGGTAGTATCAAATAATCGACCTACTACTACTCCTGATTGAAAAGAGTCTTGACCTATATAATTTGACCCAAGTTCATGATCCACTTGAGTCATTATAAGGGACACAGGAATACCACGAGCATTAATCTTATCTAACAACTCTAAGGATTCATGATAAAACTCTGAAGCCATCAATATTCCATCTGGACTATCTGACAATATCCTCTTACCAGCATCTATAAAGCTGGTTACATCATTATTGTCAAAATAATAGTAATTGACAGAGACTCCAAAAGTCTCTACATCTGTTAGTACTTCCTCAATACCTTGATAAGGTTTATTCCAAAATTCATCCATTTCAGGATTAGGTATTAAGACGGCGATATTATAGTCATTGTTCTGGGCTAACGTACGAGCTATAATGTTAGGCTTATACCCTAAGTCCTTAATAGCCCGTTGAATCTTATCCTTGACCTCTTGAGATACTTGACCACGATTATGCAATACTCTATCTACAGTACCTCTTGAAACCTTGGCATGAGCAGCCAAATCCTTGATGGTTATTCGCTTCACACTTTAAAGAAAGTCAAAAACTAATCTGGTAGTTCACTTAAACAATACGTCAAAGTGTAGAGAATATGAACAAAATATGCCCGTGCAGGCGCACGGAACCATAATATTTTCATACATTAGAAAATAGAAGTATGATAGAAACTATGAAAAATGTATATCCACTCTCAACGAGTGATAACAATCAACGGCATGTAACCGCTCTTAATGCGATGAGAGTATTGCCAACATCAAGCCCTCATAATGTTCCTTTATCTGACCCTGTATCAACGCTCAAGGTCGAAATGCAATATCAAGCATTGTTAGGCTCTATGAAAGGGATTCTTAAATCTTTAGATGATATCGAGCGAATCAGAGATATAAATGCCATCAAGTCAGAAGTATATCGTATTAAAAAATCTATCTCTTTGTATGTTAGCTCTGACCAACGATGGGAATCATTTGAAAATCATTTTGACCTAGTTCAAAGTGATTTCTACAAGACGGTCAAAAAGCGATATCCTTCCTTGACATTGGTAGATCTCGAATTATGTGCATATCTCAGAATAGAACTATCTACCAAAGAAATAGCTCGTCAATTAAACTTGTCAGTAAGAGGTGTTGAGACAAGGAAGTATCGTCTTAAAAAGAAATTGCAACTCCTCAAAGATCAGGATCTTAACTGCTTTATAGGTAGCTTATAAGGATTGTTTAGAGTAGTACTTCTTAATATTCCTACACCTCAAGGTCAGTACTCCTTTTATTGCTTCTTTGACTATGCCCATATGCATTTTGGAAGTACCTAACTCTCTATCTTTAAAAATGATAGGAATCTCCCCAATATTATAGCCCAAACTCCAGGCGATATACTTCATTTCTATCTGAAAAGCATACCCCTTAAGTCCTACTTTATCTAAATCAATGGCTTCTAAGAATCTGGTTGAATAACATATAAACCCCGCTGTCGGATCCTTGATGGGCATGAACGTTATCAATCTCACATATAGCGATCCTCCTCTTGATATAAATATTCTATCCTTAGGCCAATTAAGAAATCCGCCACCTTTGACATACCTCGATCCTATACATATATCATAACCCTGGTCGACACAATTATTGCGCAACCGAACTAGATCATTCGGATCATGAGAAAAATCGGCATCCATTTCAAATACGTAATCATAACCATGCTCAATCCCAAACTTAAAACCTCTTATATAAGCCGTTCCTAACCCCTGCTTACCTTGTCGTTCGATCAAGTGCAGTTGCTGTGGATGTTGTTGTTGTAACTCTTTAACCATCTGCCCCGTGCCATCTGGAGAGCCATCATCAACAATCAAAATATCAAACCCTCCTAAATCCATCACAGCTGTAACAATGGCATTGATGTTTTCTTTCTCGTTATAGGTGGGTATAATGACTAAATTTTTCAATTCACTGTATTATTCTTAGTAAATGGGGTTCAATGATCTCTCTACAGGGTAGGAATTCAGTCTTAGGCAATAGTACAGAAATATATTAGCATCTTCAATGATATTCTTCCTCAAAAACTAACTCATAGATACTAGCAATGACATCTGACACTTGAGGTTTGGAGTAATAATCTCCTTCACTACCATATGGTGTCCTATGATCCTTAGCAGTCAACGTTTTAGGTGGAGCGTCGAGATAATGATACCCATCTTGCTCCTCTAATATTTTTTGCATCATATAGGCAGTGGCCCCACCAGGTACATCTTCATCAAGGATTAAGATCTTATTGGTCTTCTTAAGAGACTCGTATATTATTTTTTCTGTATCAAATGGCACTAACGTTTGAACATCAATCAACTCAACATCAATACCAAATTTTTCGAGGACGATCAAAGCCTCCTCAGCTATCTTAACGCAGCTCCCATAGGTCACAACCGTTACATCTGTACCCTGAGTCAGTATCTCAGGTATTCCTATCGGGACGGTGTAGGTCCCCATATTTTCTGGCATTTTTTCTTTCAGCCTGTATCCATTAAGGCACTCAACTACCAGAGCTGGATCATTGGACTGAAGCATAGTATTATACATTCCGGCTGCCTGAACCATGTTACGAGGGGTTAGGATGTAGATTCCTTTGAGGGAATTAATCAATACTCCCATAGGAGAGCCTGTGTGCCATATACCTTCGAGTCTATGACCTCTGGTGCGGATGATCATGGGTGCCTGCTGCAGATTTTTAGACCGATATCTGAGTGTCGCTAAGTCATCGCTCAGTATAGGTAATGCATAAAGGAGATAATCTAAATACTGAATCTCCGCTATTGGTCTGAGTCCTCTCATTGATAATCCCAGGCCTTGGCCTATAATCGTCCACTCTCTGATACCTGTATCAAATATGCGGTGGTTGCTATATTTTTTTTGCAGGCCTGCCATTCCTTGATTGACATCTCCTATATGGCCAACATCCTCCCCAAAGGCTACAACCCTTTTATCTCTTTCAAATATCCCATCAAAAAAGTTATTAATAATCTCAAATCCATTTAACTCCACACTATCCTCTTTATAGACAGGTGGCTGGATCGGTATATTGATGGCGGCACTATCCCCAGTGGCATACAAGTGTGTCGAATAGTCAGAGCGATACTTGTTTCGTAACTCTATGATTAGCTCATTTAGACCGATTGGGCTTGTTACATTCGTTGCCTTAAGATAAAAGTGAACCAGCTGCGCCTGACTGAGCACTTCGCTACTTGTAGGATTGACGAGAGCGTGATTTTCTTTAATAAGTGCTGCTATCTCTGGATACTCTTGAGCCTCTGAGGGCAAATTGAATATTATATCCTGATATCTTTGATAATAATTCTTGTTAGGATCTTGAAATCTCTTCCAAGACTCTATTTTTTTCTCTCTTACGAATGATCGAGCTTCTCTCTTCAGTAAGGATATGTGATCTTCATGTATTAGATTTTTGGAAATCATCCATTGTTCCATTCTTAACAATCCATCGTTTTCTGTTTCCCATGATAATCTTTCCTTCGATTTGTATCTCTCATGAGATCCTGATGTAGAGTGCCCTTGTGGTTGAGTAAGCTCAGAGACATGTATTACTGCTGGCACATGATTCTTGCGAGCTTTATTGACGGCTTGATCAAAAGTGACGCAAAGACTAGGATAGTCCCACCCCTTAACGTGATATAGATTGATGCCGTTGAGATCTTTCTTCTTCTTTTCAAACCCTTTGAGGATTTTGGATATACTCCCTTTGGCAGTCTGCAGTTCTTTGGGTACAGAGATCCCATATCCATCATCCCACACCGCAATTACCAAGGGCACCTGTAGCACAGCTGCTGCATTGACGGTTTCCCAGAAGACTCCCTCTGAAGTACTGGCATCGCCTATCGTACAAAAACAAACCTCATTACCCCCTCTGCTGAAACCTGCCAAATCAGACAATTGATCATTATCTCTATACTGCTTGGACGCAAATGCTAATCCTAATGCTCTACCCATCTGCCCCCCTGTACAAGATATACCAGAGGAAATATTATAACGCTCCGTTTGATCCACCCATTTATGATCTGCATTGCTAAATTCTGTAGCAAAGTGTGCTGTCATTTGTCGGCCACCAGAAAATGGATCATTAGCCACATCACTATACATCTGTGATAGAAAATCTTGAACATTAGTAAGACCCAAAGAGAGCATAAATGTCTGATCACGGTAATAGCCCGCCCTATAGTCTCCCTTTTTAAAAGTTCTTGCCATGGCTAATTGTGGCAATTCCTTACCATCTCCAAACACACCAAACTTAGCCTTACCGGTAAGAACCTCTCTGCGACCCTGCAAACTCAGTTCTCTACTAACTAACCCAGTCCAATAATCTTTAATCACCTCAAGAGCCATTTTGCGTAGCTTTTTAGGCATATCGCTTTCAATAGTAGATCTAATCTCGGCATCTAAACTACTATATAAAGTCATTGGCACAGTTGAATCAAAAATTTATTAGGACTGCAAAAATATAATCTTTGATCATTTGTTTGTGATGAGAAATATAGAATGATTAACACATGATTAACAGACCTAATTTATTA
>CAZJHC010000261.1:0-5616 GCA_964545645.1 uncultured Saprospiraceae bacterium | reverse complement strand
TAAATATACTATGCCTGGGTTCAATGATTCTGGAGCTCATAATACTAATATGGCTTTTCATGATGGTTCACTACAAGTACTGCGACAAGCCCTCGATCATCCCGATATACTACCTATAGAGATGGCGATCCATCGGTTAACCAAGATGCCAGCTGATTGGCTCGGGTTAGATGCTGGCTTCCTACAAGCAGGCAGGAGAGCAGATATCTGTATTATTGACCCTAAGATGCTTTCTACAGGATTGACAGAGGAGCCGATAGAGAGTTATGATCAGAGTCTCAAAGGGGCTTATAGGTATGTCAAGAGGTCTGATGGAGTTGTTAAACATGTCTTTGTTAGTGGCCAAGAAGTGTTCAACGATCAAAATGGATTTTCGCCGAGTATCGGTACTAAACGATATGGGCAATTACTCCGTAGCCTTCATAGAGCATAAAGTATTACCAACTATCAACAAACCTTCTATTTCTTTTCTTTCCGTTATGAGTTTTCATTGCTGAACTGATCCACTGACGAGTGTCGGCGGGATCTATGACTTCATCAAATTCAAACATGCTGGCAGCCTTGATGGCTTTCCCTTTTTCGTAAGCCTTTTGTACCAACTGATCATATAGTTTTTCTCGTTCTTCTTCATCGGCGGTTTGATCTAATTCTTTTCTATATCCTAAGGTTACAGCGCCCTCTAATCCCATCGCTCCAAATTCTGCGCTCGGCCATGCTAACGACAATAGAGGTTCTTGTGTGCTACCTCCACACATCGCCATAGCTCCTAGCCCATAAGCCTTTCTAAGGAATACAGTGATCATAGGAACCTGTAGAGCTGCACCGACAATATATAATCTGGATGACCTTCTGACCAATCCTTCTTTTTCTATATCAGGGCCTACCATGAACCCTGGAGCATCGCATAGGGACAATATAGGAATATCAAAAGCATCGCATAATTGTAAGAATCGTGAAGCCTTATCTGCAGCGACGCCATCTACTGCTCCCCCTATGTGCCTTGTACTATTGGCTATAAGGCCATATGGCTTACCTTCGATTCTACATAGACCGGTAACCATATTGAGGCCATAACCCCCTCTCAATTCTAAGAAGGAGTTAAGATCTACTAAGGTGTTAATCACCTTCATGATGTCATAAGCGAATTTTCGATTTTCAGGAATGACGGACCTAAGTTTGTCTTGATCCTCACAATCCCATTCAGTCAGTTCTCCTTGAAAATAGGAAAGATACTTTTTAGCGATCTGGGTTGCCTCAGCCTCATCTCTGACCAATACATCGATAACGCCATTTTTATACAGATCTTTAGCCTTGCCAATTTCTGAAGGATGATAGGTACCTAAGCCGCCGCCTTCGATCATAGCTGGACCGCCCATGCCTATATTACTATTTTCTGTGGCTATGATTAGATCTGAGCAACCAGCTATAGACGCATTGCCAGCGAAGCAATAGCCGTTGACTATAGATATCCGTGGTACGGCACCACTTAAGCGGGCATATTCCACAAATGTGGGCACATTGAGACCTCCTAAGGTGATTAAATCTAAATCTACATCACCAGGCCTACCACCACCACCTTCAACATAAAATATGATAGGGCGATGAGACAGTTGAGCAATCTCAATTATTCTATCCGTCTTCTTGTGATTAAAGGCTCCTTGGGTGCCTGCTAAGACAGTATAATCATAAGAGAGAATACAGCACGAAGTACCATCATCACCAAATAAATCCGCATTAACTGAGCCTATACCACAAACTAAGCCATCAGCAGGAGTCTGCTCTATCAGTTGTTGCTCTTTTCGTCTACTCCGTTGGGCTGCAATCGTTAAGGAGCCAATCTCTAAGAAAGTACCGTCATCGCATAAATCATCAATATTTTCCCTAGCTGTTCTGTTTCCTTTGGCATGTCGCTTGTTGATCGCCTCTGACCTGTTTTCATCATATGTGTAAGACTTACGATCTAAAAAATCCGTTAGATCTTTTCTATTTTTGTTATCAGTTCCCATTAATTATAGTTAGGTCAAAGATATTTATTAGGACGATTATTGATAGATGCCAATAATGTCTTAATCAATATTCTCACAGAATTAATTGACACTGCCTACCTTACTGCAAAATTCATAACCTATGTCCTTAGACCTATTCAGAGAAGAAGTAGTTGACTTTTTGGAGACGAATTGTCCTAACTCTATGCGTAAGCCACCATTAGACGAGAGTGACACCTACTGGGGAGGTAGGAATGCCAGTTTTAAAAATGCAGATCAAGAGAAGTGGTTTCATGCTATGGCGGAGAAGGGCTGGACGACTCCTTCGTGGCCTGCCAAATATGGTGGTGGCGGCTTAAGTAATGAGCAAGCTGTAGTGTTGAAAAAAGAAATGGAGCGATTAGGTTGTCGGGTTCCTCTCTTGAGTTTTGGGATTTGGATGTTAGGACCTGCCTTGCTAAAGTTTGGCTCTGAAGAGCAGCGAGTGGAACACCTGCCTGATATTATCAAAGGAAAAATCAGGTGGTGCCAGGGGTATTCTGAACCCGGAGCAGGATCAGATCTGGCAGACTTACAGACTTCAGCCATATCAGATGGTGATCATTATATCGTCAACGGTCAGAAAGTGTGGACCTCATATGCGGATAAAGCTGATAAAATATTTGCCCTAACGAGAACGGACAATTCGTCTAAAAAGCAAATAGGCATTACGTTCTTATTGATAGATATGCTCGCTGAAGGAGTATCTACTCGACCAATTAAATTAATTAGTGGCAAGTCTCCTTTTTGCGAGACTTTCTTTGACAATGTAAGAGTACCCAAGGCTAATGTCATCGGTGATGAAAATGCAGGTTGGACTGTTGCTAAATACTTGTTAACTCATGAACGAGCGAGCATCGCTGGGGCCGCAGACTCTGATGTAATGACCCCAATATCTTATTATGCTAAAGATAAGATAGGTGTAGATGACAACGGTTTACTTAATGATGTGATGCTTCGCAGTCGCATCGCTGAGTGGGAGTTAGATGCTGCCTCTTTTAAGTTTACTATGGATAGATATGCACAAGAGATGAAGGCAGGACAACCAATCGGGGCCAAGTCTTCATTTATGAAGTATTATGGTAGTGAACTGAATAAGAAGAAATATGAACTCCGATTGGAGTGTGAAGGGAGAACATCCTTAGGATGGGATGGAGCGGTTTTTAAAGAAGGTAAGGTGGCACGCCAATTTTGTCGTACGAAAGGAAATTCCATCGAAGGAGGAACCAGCGAGATACAATTGAATATTGTTGCTAAACACATTTTAGGATTACCATCATCATAGATCATTATGAGTTACGTATTAACAGAAGAACAAGAGTTTTTAAAGAGTTCAGCCAAAGATTTGCTTAAAGGTGCTCCAGTAGCCTTAGTCAGGGAGTTGCGAGATGCTGGCAGTGACTTGGGATACTCGCAAGAGCTATGGTCTGCCATGGTTGAGATGGGTTGGCCCACAACAGCGCTTTCTGAAGAGCTAGGCGGTTTAGATTTTGGATTAAAGGGATTGAACATTCTTATGGAAGAATGTGGACGAACCTTGTCTAACTCACCTTTATTTAGCAGTTTGCTTGCTGGTCTGGTGATCCAAAAATTTGGAGGATCAAAACATAAAGAAATTTTGAGCAAGGCCGTGACAGAAGGAACAACTATAGCCATTGCTATACAAGAGCAACAACATTATCAACCTAAAAGTAACAGCGCCAGTCTCACAGGAGGTATGTTGTCCGGCACAAAAACTATGGTAGCTGATGCCCATGTCGCCGATTATTTTGTGGTCTCATGCAATGGAGATCAAGGCCCTGAGGTCGTACTCGTGAGTTCCGCATCAGCTGGTGTGACTATATCTAAAGAGTTTTTCATGGATAGTCGTTATTACGCCACTGTATCCTTTGACAAGGTCGCAGTAGAATCTCAGGATATTCTGTCCCCCGGCAAAGGAAAGGCGATAGTAAGCTATATAACCAATAGTGCAGCTGTATTAATCAGTTCTGAACTGATAGGTCTAATGTCGGAAGCATTTGAACGTACGGTCAACTATCTCAAAGAGCGTCGACAGTTTAATAGAGTTATTGGAAGTTTTCAAGGATTGCAACATAGAGCAGCAGATTTATATGGAGAGATAGAGGTTGCCAAGAGTATAGTACTCAAAGCAGTGGATGCCTTAGAGGATGGTGATATAATGGCCTCAGCTCTATGCAGTATGGCCAAAGCTAAAACTGCTCAAGTAGCCAAGACTGCGACTAATGAAGGGGTGCAAATGTATGGTGGCATAGGGATGACTGATGACGAAGAAATTGGATTTTTTCTGAAAAGAGCTAGGGTCGCAGTATCATTGTTTGGTGGTTATTCCTACCACCTCAATCGTTTTGCTAAGATGAGTGGATATTAGATTATTGTATCAAACTCGTCTTGATCATCGATTAATTCATCAAGGATGGAGTTTTTGAGCGTGCCCTGTAGTTCAAATATTTGTGCAATTCTTTTTTGAATAGGTGCTGCATTCAGAATAAAGTCAATAGTGGCCATAGATTCTGAGTCAACATCTGGCATTTTGTACGTTTGTTCAGCGATGCCATCTTCGATTTTTAGCGTATATCTATTGTTGTGGTGCATCAATGTGCATTTCCATGTTTTGATATTCCATTCTTTTATAATTCTCATGATTCTAAGGCTTTTTCATCGATTGATTGTGGTAAGTTTCTATGATGCTTTCTGTAATTGAAGCATAGATTTCATCATTCATATTTAACTCTTTAAGAGTTGCCAGATGAGCGAATATTGTGGTCATATCCTCTCTGATAGCGGGGCCTGTTTGTACATTAAATGGTATGTCTCCATTAACTATTCGTTCACTCGTTTTAGCCAGTAAGGGAAGTAATAGTTTAAAATCAAGATCTGAGACGTTACAATATTGATATGCCTGATGATAGATATGATTTACCAAGTTATTGACCATTACAGCTGGTATATGATATTTTGCTCTTTGTTCATCTGATGATTGATGAACATTCTTGCTCAAGACATCGGCCAATTTTCTTAATAAACTAAGAGCTTCCTTCGAGGAACCATTGATAAGTAGAGGTACTGATGTAAAATCTACCAATGTCTCCTTTCTCAGTGTCTGGAGTGGATAGAGCACACCATAATGACTGAATTGTGTTAATAATTCAGAAGATTTAGTTCCCGAGGTATGAGCTATTACTGCCTTCCTTGACACATTGAGATATGATAAAGAGGTAGCAACAGAACTTATGGCATCATCGCTGACACATAGAAGATAAAGATCTGCATTAGAATCAATTTGATCAAAATCTCTAACGATCTCCAATACATTGTTTTTAAGTTGCTCACCAACGTCTGATCTGCTATATACTTGATATACTGGATTGTCGCTCCTAAACAAATTATAGCTAATCTGACTCGCTACATTACCAGATCCAATGATGACTACCTTCAAGGAATGTTTTATTAGAATGAACCCAATGATAAAACAAGAAAGCCATAAGATCGTAATCTCATGGCTTTCTTTGAACGTTTTAATAATCAATTAATCTTATTAAAAGTGTCTTTAGGGTCTTAAAGAGTCTAATAG
>CAZJHC010000260.1:0-5617 GCA_964545645.1 uncultured Saprospiraceae bacterium | reverse complement strand
ACTATAATGGGTACTTGGGCACGGATCAAAATACATCATCAAGAGACTTCAACCTTAATCCCACACTTATCACATACAATACCGAGATAGGCAATTGGAATGTCGTCTTTACCCTATTACAAAAAGATAGATGGGATAATCAATTTAACTATAGTGAAAAAAATAATATAGGTGATGAGGTTCTATCCGAATCCTTTAGCTATCGGTATCGTGGAGAAGAGACCTGGTTTGGTCTTGGATCTTCATTCGATATTATTGATGGCCTTTCTTTAGGCATCAGTCATTTTTGGAGTCTTTTAAGTACCGATTATAGATACTCCTTACAATCCGAAACGATCAATCAAATCAGCTTATCACAAGAAAAATTCTTTTTGAATAGTTTCAATACCAATTATTCCTCAACCCTCTCTATGGTGACCAAGTTTGGCATAGCTTATGACTTAGGCGTCGATAGAATAGGTATAGTACTTACAACTCCGAGACATAAACCCATCGACGTAGGTGCTAACATAGAAAGCTCTACTATCAATGTGACCGACGGACGGTTCGAATTATCCAATCAAACTGACTTTGGCATCGAGCCTCAGGTTAGATATGGTTGGGAACTTAGTGTGGGCTATGCTCGCTTGTTAGCCGATAGTACTCAGGTATGGGCCAATCTCACCTATGTTACGGGTGTAGCGCCATATGACCTACTCAGTATACAAGATGTTGCTGAGCAATCTCTCATTTTAGAAGGGGGAACTGAATCGGTAGCTAATCTCTCTGTTGGCGTTTCCAAAAAAATGAGTAATCGTCTTGAATTCTTAAGTAGCTTCAGAACCAATTTTACTTCTTATAGGAATGGGGCCATCAATCCCAACAGGAGTAAATTGCACATACTTGATAATGATAGACTACACTTTGCAGCAGGATGTAAGATTGACAGTAGGAATTCATCTATTGTGGTCGGCTTGGATTGGGGGTTTTCTTATGGCAGGAGCGAAGATATATTTGATCAATTCCCTAACCTTGACATTCTTCAAACTCAAAATGCCCAGTATGACTTCAATTCAATCACACTACTGCTGACCTATGAATTCATCCTTGACTCTGTACAAAGAAATGTCTCTAAACTCTTCGATCGTAGTGAAGATTAATTAATCCAACATGAATAAAACTATCATTCTGTACGTCTCAGCGATCATTCTATTACTTTATGGATTGTCGATGGTAGGATGCAAAGAAGTAACCAACCCTGAGCCTTCGACTCATCTGGTATATACCACTGACATAGATTCTGCCCGATACTACTACGACTTAGGGTGGTTGCAAATCATGGATCAAGGATTTTATGGCCCTTCAGAGTTGTCCTATAGGTCATCATTGGCCCATGATCCTCAATTCCTTCTAAGTGCAGCTACTTTGGCTCGTCTCACATTGGATTTAGAGGAACGAAAAAAACTTTTACAAGTCATCATAGATCATAAGGAAGCCATTCCTGGAAATGAACGTCTCATCTTAGACGTCTACCAGTCATTTATAGAACTAACCAATGCTCGCCAAGAAAATCACCCCAAAATGGATAGCATCAGAGCTAATGCCCTTGACTTAGCACTTAATAATTTTGGTGCTGTCGTTAGGGTGCTTCCTGAAGAATCCTATCTTTTTGCTGAGTATATAGAGATCATTCATGCGTTACAAGGGCCTCAGCAAGCAATCGACTCTTTGAGCTACTATATTGCTGCTGGTCATCAATCCAATATATTTTTGGATGGGTATCGAGCATCAATGTTGTCGGAGCTGGATCAGTATGCCGAGGCTATGAAGATCGCTGATAAGATTGCTCAAAAACTGCCCTTAGACATATACCCCAAACCTAATGCCGTCTACGCTGATATCTATTATCAATCCAAAGAGTATCGTCAAGCATTGCCATATGCTCTACGAGGCAATGATTTAGATCCACGTAATCTGGATCTAAGTAGGCTATTGGCTAAGATTAAAAAGGAATTGACTCCGTAATGCTCCATAATCTTCGAACTAAAAAAAATGAATCTTTTGAGCGGAGGCTTAACCTTTTTAATGTTCCTCGTGTTACGCTCTCGATTAGTAAGATCTGATCTATGACAAAAGACAACTCCTTTAAACCATACTCTGAAAAATCCACTGATAAGAAATCTCAAGTAACAGAGATGTTTGATAATATCTCAGGACACTATGATCGGATGAATCGTGTGATCACTTTTGGAATGGATATAGGATGGCGAAAAAAAGTACTAAAAATCGTACGGGACAGCAAACCACAATCAATACTGGACATCGCAACCGGAACGGGTGACATGCCTATCTTGTTTAAAGATTCTCAAGCTAAGAAGATCACTGGCATCGATATATCTCCAGGGATGCTGGCCATAGCAAAACAGAAAATTAAAGAACAAAAATTAGAAGGTATAATCAGTTTTGAGCTGGGCGATGCGGAGTCTTTACCTTATCAAGATGACTCCTACGATGCTGCCACGGTAAGCTATGGGATTAGGAACTTTCAGGACTTGGAGAAGGGCCTCTCTGAGATATTAAGGATATTAAAACCCAATGGCATCCTTGTCATATTAGAAACCTCAGTTCCCAAGTCTTTTCCTATGAAACAAGGCTATTGGATTCATACCAAGATTATCTTACCAATCGTCGGAAGGCTTTTTTCTACAGACAAGAGAGCCTATACTTACCTTGGAGACTCGGCACATATTTTTCCTTATGGTGAGCAATTGAAGATCATACTCGAAAGCGTAGGTTATAAAAATGTCGAAGTCATGCCTCAAGCTGGTGGAATATCTACCATCTATAAAGCTTGTAAGAAAGCTTAGAATTGCAGTATAAAAGGATAATAGAGTTATTAGACTTTAATCGCTTCTTAACTATCTTGTCGCAAAGTATAGTTTAAATCGTCGTCTTATGAAAAACTGTTTCTATTTCACATTTATAGCCTTGATGCTTATAGTCATGAGCTATGGTTGCTCTCATGAGGATGCAGGGCCCAAAGTGCTCGTACTCTCCAAAACTGAAGGATATCGGCACGCTTGTATCCCTAATGGTGTTAAAGCCATCGAACAGATAGGAGCAACGAATGGATTTGAAATAGACACCACATGGACCGAAGACTTGTTCACGGATGAGCAGTTATCAAAATATAGTGCGGTAGTCTTTTTGAACACTACTATGGACATCATGAATAGTCGTGAAGAGATTGCTTTCGAACGATATATACAAGCTGGCGGAGGGTTTGTAGGTGTTCATGCCGCTTCAGACACGGAGTATGGCTGGTCATGGTATGGAGGACTTGTAGGCGCTTATTTTAAAAGCCACCCTGCAACGCAAGAAGCAGATTTTATCGTAGAGGACTTTAGTTTTGCTGCGACGTCGTTCTTAAAAGATACTACATGGACCAGAGTGGACGAACTCTACAATTTTGTCAATATAAACCCCGACATCAATGTCATCTTGACCGTAGATGAAGCCTCTTATGAAGGTGGAGAAAATGGTGACTATCATCCTATGGCTTGGTATCATGAATATGATGGTGGCCGTGCTTTTTATACAGCTTTAGGCCATACAAATGAAAGTTATGAAGAAGAAGCATTCTTAAAGCATCTGGGGGAAGGCATACGATATGCCATGGGTCAAAATCAAAAACTAAATTATTCAAAAGCTACCTCTCAGTATCCTCCGGATCAAAGAAGATTCACCAAGGATGTGCTCGCCCTTGGAGACTTTTATGAGCCTACAGAGATGACCATCTTACCCAATAAGGATGTCCTCATAGCAGAACGCAGAGGCGCATTAAAGCTCTATAGTCACACAACTAAAGAACTAACAGAAATCGCCAATCTGGACGTCTATCACCAATCGGGAGTCGAAGGAGTAAATGCAGAAGAAGGCTTCATGGGACTACAAAAAGATCCTAATTATGCAGACAATAACTGGATATATGTTTACTACAGTCCAATAGGCTCTGAGTGGGTCAACAGACTCTCAAGGTTCAAATATGCCGATGGAAATTTTGACTTGAGTACAGAGCAAGTGATCTTAGATGTCGCCAGTCAAAGGTTAATCTGCTGTCATACTGGAGGCTCCATAGCCTTTGACAGCGACGGCCTGTTGTACCTATCGACAGGAGATAACTCCACGCCATTTGATGAGCCCGATGCGGCTTATGTCAACAATGGCTATGCACCACTAAATGATCTACCTGGTAAAAAACAATATGATGCCCGTAGGTCAAGTGGCAATACTAATGACCTCAGAGGCAAGATACTCCGTATCAAGGTCAATGACGATGGGTCATACGACATTCCAGCTGGCAACCTATTTGCCGTAGGTACTGCCCAGACAAGACCCGAGATATATACAATGGGTCATCGTAACCCTTATCGCATCTCTGTAGATCCTAAGAAAGCTTGGGTGTATTGGGGTGATGTAGGACCTGACGCTGGAGAAGACAACATGGAGGAACGAGGACCTCGTGGTTATGACGAGATGAATGTCGCTACCAAAGCAGGTAATTTTGGTTGGCCATTATTCATCGCAGACAATAAAGCGTATCATGAATATGACTATGGAACTGGAGTATCTGGAGATGCCTTTGACCCACTCAATCCTATAAACAACTCCGCCAACAATACAGGCTTACAGGTTCTTCCACCAGCACAGCCTGCATATATCTTTTATGACTATGGTGTTAGCGATCATCATCAGCAACTCAACAGTGGAGGTAGAAATGCTATGGCGGGGCCAACCATATATGCTGATATGCACCAAGGTAAGAGCGCTCCACCACCTTACTATGACAACAAAACCATCATCTATGATTGGATGCGAGGTTGGATGAAAGCAGCAAGTTTTGATGATGACGGACAACTGATCAATATTGAACCCTTCGCTGAGCACATAAAAGTCCATAACCTAATCGATATGGAAATAGCTGATGACGGCACGATCTATCTGTTGGAATATGGCAGCGGATGGTTCACAAAAAATGATGACTCTGCCTTGAGTATTCTTAATTATAATGGCGATAACTTCCCCCCTTCTATTGAAGAAGTGATTATAGACAGAACTACCGGCGCTCACCCTGTCACGGTCACCATTGAAGTAACCGCTAAGGATATTGAAAATAATCCATTGATATATTACTATGACATGGGAGATGGAAACATATTAGAGTCAACAGAATCCACACAGTCATACACATATGAAGAACCAGGAGAGTACGATATAGAAGTGTCCGTGACCGACAATCAAAAGATGAAGGTTACCGCCAATACTAAATCAGTTGTTAGTGGCAATACTACTCCAACAGTAGATATAAGTATCAATGGTGGTAATAGTCAGTTCTTCATGCCTGGAGTACCTGTAGCCTATGAAGTAACGGTCACAGACCCTGAAGATGGAGTAGATATCGATCTATCTAAATTATATGTGTCTGTAGACTATCTTGATGGTTTTGATGAAGTAGCCATGAGTACAGGACACCAGATCGTATCTGATGCTGTACAAGGAGAATCCCTGACCAAAGGGCTCGATTGTCTGGCGTGCCACAAGGCCAACTCAAAATCCATAGGACCATCCTATACAGATA
>CAZJHC010000259.1:0-5627 GCA_964545645.1 uncultured Saprospiraceae bacterium | reverse complement strand
GGACCATATAAATTCACTGATTCCTATGTATTGTAAGTCTTAAACCAGAGGAGCTTGACCACTTTTTTCTTCGGGCCATTTTGATTTTGTTGCCATTGGGTTTTTAGAACCCAAAACTGATGGGTATGAATTTTAATGATAACGTTAACCCACGTTAAACCAATTTTAGAGTAAAAAAGGAACTTTTACCCCTCGACAGCAAATACTGTTGGATTCTTTAAATGAGGAAGTAAGACTCACAGGCTATAATGGAGGGAATGTGTCTCATCATGGACCTGAGAATCAATTCTATGTACTAAAAAATCCACCAGATGGTTCTCCATATATAGATTACCCAGTGGTAGCTTTTTATCCAGAGGATGGAGTCGGTGTCATACATGCGATACCCAAAGGTCCCGAAAATTTTAGAGATCGGCCTCTTAAGCGGTTTATGGCTGAAAAACGCAGATCAGGATATGATCTATACGAAAACCTGCACTCCCCAGGATGGTCTTGGAGCCACCATAGAGACTACAACTTTAATCAAGGATGGGATGATCGAGATGATCCAGATCTGCCTGACTCTCCAGAAGAAATTCCGTTTCCTACAGATTGTACCTGTGACAAGAACGAAGCGTCATCTCAAGATCCAAGTGATAATGCCATCGCTCAGGTCGAAACCATACTTGATCTCAAAGGACAGGAAGTCTTTGATTACATACCTTACCCCAATCCGGCTGTCAATGTCATTCAGGTTGATATTATCGCTAATAAAAGAAAAGGAATCGAGTATGCTCTCATGACTATTGATGGCCAGATGGTACAGCAAGGTGAGCTACAACTGAACCTTGGCAAAAACGCACTCGCAATTGATGTAGCAGGTATACAGGTCGGCAGTTATTTTTTAATCCTTAATGATGAGTCAAAAATTATATCCAAAATGATTCATATCAATAGATAATCCATGAGAGAGAAAATATTGTTGTTATGCCTTCTAACTTCTGGAGCGATGTTGGCTCAAGCGCCGTTCGCTTTTAATTATCAGGGAGTGGCCAGAGATGAGTTTGGATCTGCCTTATTCGACCAAGAGATTAGCCTGTTTATAGAAATAGTGAAAGGATCAGAAGAAGGAACTATAGAGTATGGAGAAGTACATAATGTTACAACCAATGACAGAGGATTGTTTACCCTTAGAATAGGGGAAGGCGATATATTAATCGGTAACCTGAGAAACATAGATTGGGGGATAGATCGATACTTTCTTAGGACAGAAATTGATATAACAGGAGGTGACGATTATGTTCCTCTGGGCTCGGCACAGCTATACTCTGTCCCATACGCATTATTTGCTGCCAAATCGGGTAATTCCACTGGTGGGAGTGATGATGATAATGATCCCTCTAATGAGCTTCAGTCTCTCAGCATAAGCGGTCAAACCCTAACGATAAGTGATGGCAATAGTATCGAGCTTCCTATCAGCGGAGGTGATGGAGGTAGCGATGATCAGACATTATCATTAGATGGGTCATTATTAACTATCGAAGATGGCAATAGTGTAAATCTTGGTGGACTTGGAGGCGGTGATTCGTTTTGGCAATCGGATGGACCTTTTTCAATTTTTTATGATGGAGCCGTAGGAGTGAATTTGGGAGAAGACAGAATTATTACCTTAGAAGAAAACCTAGATAATGCTGGATCGGTAGAGCTGATGGGGCCTAACGCATCTTCTAATGTGCTACTAACAAGTACCTCTGCCAATGCCAATCATGGTGGAGTGGCTCTCCTTGATGGTGCTGATCAGTTTAAATTGATAACAGTAGTTAATAGTGCCAGGTCAGGAGAGTCTTGGTATGTAGGAGACAATGGAGAAACCAATGTGTTCATCAGCAACCTCTCAGATGACCCTAATCGGGGATTCATAGGGGTATATGATGCTCAAGGAGATATAAGCTCTCGGATGTATGCGGCGGCATCAGGTCAGGGAGTCGTGTCCACTTCTGGTTCTAATGGTAATCTGAATGCCCTCATGACATGGTTGTCAGGATCTACCAATAATGGATATATCTCGGTACATGACAGTCGTGGTGATGAGGAGGCGGGCATATATGTCGACGGGAGTGGTCGTGGTGTCGTCTTTGGGGATATTAAAAACTTTAAGATGGATCATCCACTCAAGGAGGATCATGATATAGTCTATGCGTCCATAGAAGGCCCTGAGGCTGGAGCTTATGTAAGAGGAACGTCTATGCTTGACAATGGATCTGCCCATATAGTATTTCCTGAGCACTTTCAGCATGTGATCTCAGGCCCACAAAGTATGACGGTGATGATCACACCACTATCTGCTGAGTCCAATGGTATCGCTGTGGTTAAAAAAAGCAGAACGGGGTTTGTGGTCAAAGAGCTATTAAAGGGTCAAGGCAACTATCAATTTGATTGGGAGGTCAAAGCGGTAAGGGCTGGTTACGAAGATTATAAAGTGGTTCGACACAGATCAGATTACAAACCTGCCTTGGAGGTCGATAACCATCCTGGCAAGACCGCATCTGTCGACTCTAAGACTTCCAAAATTGATAAAAAAAGGATTAAGTGAAGACCTTGAGATTGTTAATTGGGTGTCTTGTTTGTCCTGCAATGCTCATGGGACAGGTCAAGGAGGTAATCTCTTCCTCTGGGGACGTACATATGATTAACAATGTCATAGTAGAATGGACCTTAGGTGAAGCTTTTATCAATGACAATGTCAGCGCTCAGAATGCACTACAAGAAGGTTTTTTAGCCTCTTCGGAAGAGTCTTTTTCGTTTGGGCTACTTGCAGATTTAGGTGTTGAAGCAATTATCAATGAACAGAGTGCTGTCTATTTTCCTGGTGAATTGATAGACTTGACGGTAGATGTCAGCAATGGGGGAGATATCGATGCTACTGGTTCTATTGGTACTTTATATTTGTCTCGAGATAGTATTGTTGATAATGGAGATATCGAGGTAGGATTTTATGTAATAGACGAGATTGGCTATCAGGAAAATATCTCCATAGCTCGACAGCTCGAACTTCCATTATCTTTAGAATCTGGCCTTTACTATATCATCGCTCAAGTTGATGTGTTTGATAATATTATTGAGTATGATGAAAGCAACAATCTGGGATATATTTCCTTCACGGTAGAGAATATTTCGAGCGCCCCAGATTTATCGATAGACACATTACACATAAGTCCTCAAATATTTCTTAGAGATAGTACGCAGTTATCATTAATTATTAATAACGGAGGTAAGACAGGATCAGGCGGATCAGAGGTGGTTTTTTATTTGTCAAGAGACGTTGAGATAGACGATTCAGATTTCTACATAGACTATGATCCTTTAGGGTCTATCGCAGCGCTATCTTCTGATGAGCTATCGAGGACCATAGTCATTGAAGATTCTACTTTGATAGGGGAGCAATACTTGATCGCTTTTGTCGATGGATTCGATAAAATTATCGAATCAGAAGAAACAAATAACAAAATAGCCATACCAATTAGCATTGCAGCTCAGGACCAAACCACCTCAACAATAGAACTGGATGCGGCTTATACTTTTAACATTAGTCCTAATCCTGCTACGAGTGTAATTAACATCACAGGAGAGGACAATCTAAACGATTTTGCCTACAAGATCTATGATCAAAAAGGAATACTGGTTTTGGATGGTGATTCGCTGTCCAATGAGATATCTATAGATTCCTTGAAACTGGGAATGTACTTTGTGACTGTCTATGGTCTACATGGTGCCATAATCCGTACTCCTTTTATTAAGGCTACATATTAGAGACTTTTGGTTATACGCTGCACTACCTTAAACTCACTTAGGAATACTTTGGCCAATACCCTAATAACCGTATAGCCAGGAATGGCTAATATCATTCCTGTAACTCCTCCGATTTTGGCTCCCATTAGAACTACGATAAATATCTCCAAAGGATGAGCCTTGACACTTTTAGAAAAGATATTGGGTTGCAACAAGAAGTTATCCATCAATTGCATTACTCCGAAGACGGCCATTATTTTTAAAATCTTGGGTAGGAGGATGTCGTAAAAAGATACATCCAAATTAGCAGAGACTACTATTATAATAGCGAATGCACCACCTAATATTGGGCCTATATAAGGTACAACATTCATCAAGGCAGCGAAGAACCCAATCAGTAAGGCATTCTTAAATCCCAAAAAACTCAATACAGTAGTCATGAAAATGGTAATAACAGTTACCTGTAAGGCTATCCCAATAAAATATCTTATAAGTAAGGTTGCACTCTCATCTATGGCATGAACAGATTGATCCTCGTAATCATTAGGCACTATCGATCTAATCATCTGAGTAAAGAGCCCATTTTCCTTCAGAAAGAAGAAGGCTATAAATAATACAGAGAGGATGGTGATCATGAGATTACCAAGAAAACCCACTACAGAACTAAATAGCCCTGTGATTCTACTCGGGTTAAAAAATTGAATAATATTTTTTTTGGCTCGCTCAAAGAAATCATCTGTATGAACTACCTCCAGAGCATCTTGCTGTTCACTATTGTTATTGTCATGTACATTGACTATTAATGTGATGTTCTTTCCATCAGCGGTTGTGTATACAGAGTCTACTTTGGCTAATTGATCTTCAAGATGTCCATCATTAGTAATAGTCTCTTCGATTACGGGCTCTTTTTCTTGTGGTAGCAGCCCTTTATCTATTAACCATTGATTCCAGTCCTCCAAGGGCTCCTCAAAGCTGGTGGCCAATTGGTCATAATCTATGGTGGCGAAGTTTCTTGCCTGCTGGACAATCGGAGGTATGAACATCCAGAAGATTAGTGTCAAGATCAATGCGAAAGAAAATAGCGTTGTAACAGCAGCTGCAGTTTTGCCAATCACTTTTTGCAATCGTCGATTTAATGGGGCTCCAAGCATTGATACAACCCATGCCAATATGATATACGAGAATATATCACTGAAATAGTAGATCATCAATCCCACCATGATTAATGGGACAGCAGCAACTATATATTTTTGATATGTTTTAAAGGGCATGTTAAGATGAGTTAGTTAATGTAAACTCTTGATGAAGCAACTCCCATAGATTTTCCATTTTGAACAAATTCGACAGGTTTTTTAACTTTTTCCGTTTTAATTATGATATAGGGCGAATATCCGCTGAATTCGCCTTCTTTTTCAGTTGTATCATACCTCACAACCAACTTATTGGAAAATTCTTTCACTTGTACATTTATAATTCCGCTTTTAATAGACGTTTTCCCTAAAAATATGTCAATGAGCATGTGTTTTCTATACTTCACTTTATTTAATCCGTATTGCAGTATAAAATCTTTACCTAAGAGCTCTTGATTAAAAAATTTATTAAAACAGACTGTGTGAATTGGTTCGAATAATCCTGAATTTGAGCCTTGTGCAATAATGGTCGTCTCTTTAAAGAGGCCAATTTCCTCATTTTGTGAATGAACAAATGAAATACTTAGAATACATAGTACGAAGCTTAAATATTTAGAATACATCATTTTTGAGTTCAAATTAAGGTTAGAAGCGGACCCTTAGCGTAAGTAGTCAATATTCCTTTTCAATCCTTTAAACTTAGTTCTTTTAACGGCAGATTTGGTGAAT
>CAZJHC010000258.1:0-5632 GCA_964545645.1 uncultured Saprospiraceae bacterium | reverse complement strand
ATGAAGTATTAACTATAGTAAATGAAGAAGAAGCTGTAGAGGCCTTCTCATAAATTATTAACTAACTTATTAAAGAAGAAAATATGGACGCTACTGCATTGTTAGGACAATTAAACGAGCAAGCACAAAAAACTGACCCAATAGGCGCTACTATAAAATTTGAAGTCGATGACCACATTGTTTTTATAGACGGTACTGGAGATTCTAATGTTGTAAGTCAAGATAATGGTGATGCCGACTGTACTATAACTACCAGTGTAGAGACCCTTATGAAACTACAGAGCGGTGACCTTAATCCGATGATGGCAGTAATGGGCGGAAAGATCAAGATAAAAGGAGATATGGGATTGGCTATGAAGCTTCAATCTCTACTCGGATAACACTCCAATAAGACTTATTGCAAAGGGGTTCAATTAAATTTTGAATCCCTTTTTTTAGTTAGGAGAATAAAAAACTTTAAGTAGTTGCGCCCCAGCGACAGGATGGCTTGACGACCAAGAATCTATATTTGGATTAATTAGTGATAACTCAGCTTTAATCGTCTCGGTAGTACCATCAATGATTAATTCTGGTCGCTGCAATAGGAGCTTGGTAAATAATTTTTCGACTTCAGTATCGATATTATCACATTGAGGATTACGCCCATGTGCTAATGAATTATAAAGCCAGTTGTAGTTGGCTTTGTAAAATTTATCCCATGAAGAAAGGCTTAAACCTAATACTTCAGTTGGACGGGTTGGTTGTTTATCAAGCATAACTTGAAAGTTGTCTATTGAATTAACATAAAAACGCCTGATTCAGTTTCATTATGGCATGTTATGATCAGGTTAACATTTTTATAATTCAAAAATCCCGCCAAATAAGCAACGTTCTACTGCGATGAGGTAAGCAGAAGTTGTAAGGCTGTATACTTGAGCTCATATTTCTTTGAAAGGTACTCGTTGGTAATATGACCATCGTAAGCATAAACGCCTTTCATAAGTCCCTGATTATTATATAATAGATCTACCATGTTGCGTGGTGATGCTAACTGCAGTATCGCCGGCGTAATAACATTGCTTATCGCCAGGGAGCTCGTACGAGGAACTTTAGATGCCATATTGGGAACACAATAATGTATCACATCATGAGTCACAAAAGTCGGGTTGCTATGAGTTGTCATCTTAGACGTTTCTACACATCCGCCTTGATCTATGCTGACGTCGATTATGACGGCCCCCTTTTTCATCTTACTGACCATCTCCTCCGAGACAAGTACTGGTGCACGCCCGTTTTTGCCGTGCATAGCAGCGATTAAGACATCAGCACTAGTCAATTGATAGGCTAAGTACTCTGGGTTAATAGATGAAGTATGCAATTGACGTCCGATTTTGTCTTGCAACCTTGTGATCTTATTAATGTCGTTATCAAATATTCTCACTGAGGCCCCCAAGCCTAAGGCTGTTTGAGTCGCATGCTGACCTACCACACCTGCACCTAGAATTAACACCTTAGAAGGTGGCACCCCCGATACTCCGCCCAAAAGCACTCCTCTCCCACCAGCATATACATTGAGCAACTCTGACGCCGTTTGTATAGCTATCCTGCCAGCCATCTCTCCCATCATTCTTATCACAGGAAAACTACCATCAGGATTTTGCAAATAATCCATAGCAAAGGCTCGAATTTTCTTTTGCTTCAGTTTTTTCAGATAATCCTTGGAGATCATCGGCCATGGCAACATTGTCAATAAGACCTGTCCTGCCTTGAGTTGATCGAGCTCGTCATGCGTAAGCGGAGAAGATTTTATAACAATCTGACTCTGGAGCACTTCTTGCCTGCTCTTAGTTACCTGAGCGCCAGTGGATGCGTAATTCTCATCAGAATAATGTGCCTTAGCACCCGCTCCAGACTCAATGATGACTTTATGGCCATAGCCCACGATAGATCTTATAGAATTAGGAACTAATGCTACTCTATTTTCCTGGATAAAATTTTCTTTGAGTACTCCTATAGTCGACCCCTTGTTCTTACCTAATACTTCGAGTGTCTCCACCTGAGTCTCGTATTGACCTTGCGTAAAAAATGTCGAAAACTTATATTTTTCTCCCCGTGGCATATTAATCTATGTAAATGATACGCTGATACTCCTCATCCAAAGATATCTCCATCAAAATACAGTTATCTTTTATAATAGGGAAAGCCAATTCTGGCCATTCTATGATACAGATAGCTCCAGAGTATATATACTCTTCAAATCCTATCTCCATAAGTTGCTCTATTTGGTCCAATCTATACAGGTCCATATGATACACTACCCCTGACTGAGTACTATATTCATTTATTATAGAAAAACTAGGACTGGATACGTCATCTTTGGATAGTAACACGTCCATTAGATATCTAACGAAAGTCGTCTTGCCAGCCCCTAAGTCTCCTTTCAAAGCGATAATTTTTTGCTTCTTAGACAATAGTAAAGCCATCTCTTTAGCGATTGATCGCCAGCCTTTTTCGCTAGATATCCTATACGTTGGTTCTCTCATAATCGATTCAAAATATAAATATGCTAAATCCTATTTATATGATGATAAAACCATCTAAAAATGAAGCACTTACATATTACTCTATAGATCTTAGAACCCTCAATAATTAGTATATTTGTGCCTAGTTTAAATAGTAAGAGACGAGTCCAAAATATGGAAGAAAATAAAAATCAATACAGTGCGGCCGATATTACCGCATTAGAAGGTCTGGAGGCGGTAAGAAAACGACCCGGCATGTATATTGGGAGTACAGACTCCAAAGGTCTACATCATCTCGTCTGGGAGGTCGTTGACAACTCTATCGATGAGCATCTAGCTGGACACTGTAGTAGTATTGATGTCGTCATACATCCTGACAACTCTATCAGCGTAACTGATGATGGTAGGGGGATACCTGTTGGGATGCACCAAAAGCTTAAGAAATCTGCCTTAGAAGTAGTAATGACGGTCCTACATGCAGGTGGAAAGTTTGATAAAAACACTTATAAGGTATCAGGAGGTCTGCATGGTGTAGGTGTCTCTTGTGTTAATGCCTTATCCAGTTACCTAAGAGCCGAAGTGAGGAGAGAAGGTAAAATATGGATGCAAGAGTACTCCGATGGAAAACCTATAACTGAGGTCAAAAACATTGGAGAAGCTGATACGACTGGCACGACGATCAAGTTCACTCCAGACTCAGAAATATTTAAAGAAGTCACTGAGTATAAGTATGATATCCTGGCCACTAGGATGAAGGAACTTTCATATCTAAATTCTGGATTGAAGCTCTCTCTGACTGATGAACGAGTCAAGAATGAAGATGGATCATTTAAGCGAGAAGATTTTTTATCAGAAGGAGGGTTAAAGGAATTTGTCAAATATCTCGATGAAAACAGACCCCCACTCATTAATGAACCTATACATGTCAAAGGCACCGAAGATCATGTGGAAGTAGAAGTAGCTATGCAATACAATACTAGCTACAAAGAGCATATATACTCCTTTGTCAACAACATTAATACAAGAGAAGGAGGAACTCACGTCAACGGCTTTCGTCGAGCAGTTAACAGAGTATTTACCCAATATGGTCGGGACATTGGGATGTTTAACAAGTTAAAGTTCAACATATCTGGCGAAGACTTCAGAGAAGGATTAACTGCTGTTGTATCGGTCAAAGTGCCTGAACCTCAATTTAAAGGTCAAACTAAAGGAGAACTAGGTAACTCTGAAGTGACTGGTATCGTCTCCAGGGCTGTCGGGGATGTGCTCAAATATTATCTCGAAGAGAATCCCAATCAAGCAAAGAGGATAATAGAGAAGGTAATTCTTGCTGCGACGGCACGACATGCTGCTCGCAAGGCAAGAGAAATGGTCCAAAGAAAAACAATTCTAACTAGTGGGGGACTTCCTGGAAAATTATCAGATTGCAGCTCCCGTAATCCTGAAGAATCAGAAATATTCCTTGTAGAGGGAGACTCTGCAGGAGGTACTGCTAAGCAAGGACGTGACAGAAACATCCAGGCGATACTACCTCTTAGAGGAAAGATCCTCAATGTTGAAAAAGCCTTGGAACATAGAATCTATGAAAATGAAGAAATCAAAAATATGTTTACTGCTCTTGGGGTCAACATAGAAGAGGTCGAAGGAGAGCGAATACTCAACACATCTAAACTACGATATCACAAGATTATAGTAATGTGTGATGCTGATGTAGATGGTAGCCATATTGTAACTTTAATTTTGACCTTCTTCATGAGATATATGCAACCACTCATTCAGAACGGGCATATATTTATCGCTGCACCACCGTTATATAGAGTCAGTAAAGGAAAACAGTTCCAATATTGTTGGAACGAAGAAGAACGATCCGATGTAATAAAACTGTACGCAGGAGAAGGCGGTGACGAGTCAAAAGTTAAAACCCAACGATATAAGGGCCTAGGTGAAATGAATGCCGAACAGTTATGGGAGACAACCATGGATCCCACAACTAGAATGTTGCGACGTGTAACCATAGAAGATGCCTATATCGCAGATCAAGTCTTCACCATGTTGATGGGTGATGAAGTTCCTCCCCGAAGACAGTTTATTGAAGAGAATGCTACATACGCCAAGGTAAATATATAGGCGACGGTTCTAACAACACAAAAGGGTCTTGAGATTGCGATCTCAAGACCCTTTTGTGTTAAAAATAGAAAGAGAAGCCATCTCAGAGAGAGATGACTTCCTTTCACTGCATCAACCAAAAAATAAATCCTATTACTATATTTTATTCTTTAGACTCTATGAGTTTAAAAAAGTCACATTTTATTTCAAATAAAAAAACAACCTAACATCGTTTCCAACAAAGAAAATACTTTTAGTATACTATTATTTCATTTAAGTGTTAAAATTTAAAGATTATTTGAACAAAAAGGCCCAAAACATATAATTCCAACCCAGTAGACCTTTACAATGGTTAAAAATCATGAACTAAAACGTCCATATATTTGCTTCATGATTTTTTCATTCTTGTTATTCTTTCATCAATGTCTATTCTCTGAGATTCCATCGTCGAGTCATGATCTGCATCTTAGCAAAACCGAGCTTGTATATAATAATCAAAATCATACTATAGAAGTAACCATACATTTATTCATTGATGATCTGGAATTGGCTCTTGCAGAGATGGGATATTTGGATCTTTATATATGTACTGAGCGAGAAGACCAGAAAGCAAGCGAACTAATAGGGGACTATATTTTAAATAAAATAGATATAATTATTGATGGCAATGATGCTGCTCCACAATTTTTGGGCAAGGAGGTTAGCGATGACCTCATGGGCATATGGTGCTATCTTGAAGTGGACAGCATTGATGTCAACGAATCAATTTCGGTGAACGTGGACTTTTTTAATGACTTATATGAGGATCAAAAAAATATCCTTAATCTCAAACTCAACAGCGATAATCAAGAGTATTTTTTACTAAATGGGAAAAAGACGCAAGCAGACTTGAAAACAACACAGTGAGACGAATCTTTCAAACCATATTTATCCTGCCAATCAAAGTGTACCAGTATACATTATCACCTATATTAAGTACATTCTTTGGTATGCGATGTAGATATGAACCTTCATGTTCCCACTAT
>CAZJHC010000257.1:0-5642 GCA_964545645.1 uncultured Saprospiraceae bacterium | reverse complement strand
GTAGTTAGAGTTATGAATTATAAAAAGTTAAATGACAAAAGCCTCATTGAGTTATATCTCACGGGTGACGAGAAATCTTTCGAAATTTTATTGAATAGACACAAGGAGAAGATTTATACCTCTATATATCTATTTGTTAAAGACCACGATTTAGCCGAGGATATATTCCAAGAAGTATTCATAAAGATCATTGATACCTTGAGAAAAGGTAAATACAACCATGAAGGTAAATTCTTGCAATGGGCTATGAGGATATCCTATAACCTCTGTGTTGATTATTTCAGAAGATCTAAAAGACGCACTAAGGTATCTCCGTCTGAGACTTTCGACATATTTGATGTACTTGAGGTCAAAGATGACAATATGGAGGTACAGATGGTTAAGAATCAGACTTATGCTCGTGTCAAGGAGCTCGTAGATATGCTACCTAATGAGCAGCGGGAAGTAGTTATCCTAAGACATTATGCGGATATGAGTTTTAAGGAAATTGCAGCGCTGACTAGAGTAAGTATAAATACCGCCTTAGGAAGAATGCGTTATGCATTAATAAATATGCGCAAGATGGTGGAAGAAAATAACCTGCAGTTACAGGCGTAAATACTCGATAACAATAATAGTTAAGATATAGGCTCAGATATTTTTATCTGGGTCTTTTTTTGTTTTAAATATTGCTGAGAGTATTTGTACTGCTTGATAGACCTCGACATATGTGTTATACATTGGGCATGGAGACAATCGTATGATATTAGGTTCTCTCCAATCACAGATTACTTGATGCTCTATTAATGACCTATATATCTGCCTTCCGTTCATGTCGATTTTTAAGGATAGCTGGCAACCACGATGTTTTGGGTCTGGTGGTGTAAGGATTTCTACCTGATGCTCAAGAAGGTCGTTAATCAAATACTCTAAATAACCTGTTAGCTTAATGGATTTATCTCTCAATGCACTCATGCCAACCTGATCGAATAATGCCAAAGAGGCACCGAGAGCTGCTATACTCAACTGAGATGGTGTGCTCATAACCCATGATTGGGCTCCTATCTCACCGTCAAAATCAGGGTCCATCTTAAATTTGCTCTCTGATTTGTTTCCCCACCATCCGTGTAGTTTAGGTAGATCTGAGTTATGATGTTTTTGATGTACGAACATTCCACCTATACTGCCGGGACCGGCATTAAGATATTTGTAATGGCACCACGCAGCAAAATCCACTTGATCGTCATGTAAGTTCAAGGGTATATTGCCTATGGCATGGGCTAAATCGAGTCCTACATAGCAACCATATTGGTGTCCCAGATTAGTTATCGAAGGAATATCAAAGGCTTGACCTGTACTATAGTTCACACCACTGATAAGTATAAGACAGGCTTCATGGCCATGTATCTTAAGGCAGTCTTTGATCTCTCTATAAGTGATGGCTTTTCCTCTTTTGTGCGGTCTGATGATGACTAAGCTGTCTTTTGGATCATAGCCTTTATAACGAATTTGCGATTTGGCGATATATTGATCGCTAGGGAATGCATCTGCCTCTATAATAATTTTGTATCGTTCTGCTGAGGGTTGATAGAAACTCAGTAAGAGCAAGTGTAGATTAACGCTTAGAGAGTTCGCTATAGCTAGCTCACTGGGTAATCCTTGGATTATATTGGATAGTATTTTTGTAGAATATTGGAGACTATTAACCCATGCATCATCTCCATCAAACCACCCTTCTACTCCTTTAGTGGCCCATGTATCCATTACTTTTTGGATCGCTGTTGAACATGACTTAGGTTGTAGCCCAAGGGAATTGCCACAAAAATAAATCTGCTCATTACCCAGGTGATCATGGGGGATTAGATAAGACTCTCTTATTTTGTTTAATACATCGTCACGATCTGCGGATAAAGCATAGTGCAGATTATTGGAGTATTGACTAGAGATTGTATCTGTGCTCATTGATTATTCTAAAAAATGAAATATATAGAGGAATTTAATTTAATGAATATCTTCAATTGTTTTGATCAGTTGTTCTGAATTAATTAGCATGGAAAGTATAACCTGGGCATCGCACGATTGGCATTTTGACGGAATTAAAAAATTACAATTAGCAAACCTACCCAGTGTTATCGGCGCAGAAGAAAAATTAAGTCAAGGATTTGTTACATGTGACTATGATATTGAAGATCTCCAAGAAATGAATGAACCCTACCCACATGTATTGGCTATAGATAACAACAAGGTGGTTGGATATGCACTGGTGCTTTTGCCACGATACAAGCAAATCATGCCTATTTTATTGCCAATGTTTGTTAAGATCGATGAAGCTATGTCGACAGATCATAGAGTTAGAGGTGCTTCATATTTTGTGATGGGTCAGATCTGTATAGACAAGCATTATAGAGGTCAGGGTTTGTTTTATAAGCTTTATGATAGAATGAAGGCTCAGATGTCAGTTCATTATAATTTGATGTTTACAGAAGTTTCATCACTAAACAAACGCTCTCTACGAGCTCATGAACGTCAAGGTTTTAAGAGGCTATATACATATACTGCTCTAGATGGACATGAATGGGTGTTAATTTACTGGGATTGGAGATGATCTTTAGAGTTTGGCAAAATATACTTTTGCTTCTGCTATTACTTTAGGAGCTAAGATGAGGGTAGCGGTCATAGTTGGTATCGCCATCAAGGCGTAAAAGCCGTCGATGAGGTTAATCATCATATCAAGACTCGTCATCGCACCGATCATGATGCTTGCTAGATAGAAATACATATACCAATGTTTTCGATGAGCGCCTATTAAAAAAGAGAGACACTTGGTGCCATAATAACTAAAACTAAAGAGTGAAGAAATAGAAAATACAGAGATGCAAACTAACAGCAACCATGAGCCAATGCTTGGCGAAGCTTGTGAAAAGGCAGATGCTGTCAGTGATACTCCGTTAGCATCGTTGAACTGCCAGACATCAGTAACTAATATAGCTAGCGCAGTCAGAGTACATACTATCAATGTATCAATGAGCGGTCCTAACATGGATACTAGGCCTTCTCTTATGGGCTCGTGAGTTTTAGAGGCGCCATGAGCCATAGGGGCCGTACCTATCCCCGCCTCGTTGCTAAATGCTCCACGACGAATACCCAGCAGTATCAATCCGCCCAACGCTCCTCCCAACATGGGTTCTCCAGAATATTCGTCCGCAGCAAAAGCGTCTACAACGATGAGACGTAGATAGAATGGCACTTTATCGATAAACAAAATAAGAATATATGCGACTGAAAGGAAGTACAATCCGACCATGAATGGCACTAATCTTTCGGCAGTGCCACTGATGCGTTTGATGCCACCTAAGATGACTGAAGCCGTAAGAATAACTAACACAAGTCCGATCAGGGCATTACTTACCCATCCCATATATAGATCATTAGGGATTAGTACAATATCTCTAACTGCCTGGGTCAGTTGGTTCACGTTAAATAAGGGTAGAGCACCTATCAATCCGCACATGGCAAAGAATGTAGCCATCCAGTGCCATCGCTTAGTCAACCCTGTTTTGATAAAATACATCGGACCACCTTGTATCTCATTATTGTTGTCGTACCCTCGATACATTATTGATAGACTGCCAGTAAAAAATTTAGTGCACATCCCTATAATGCCACTTATCCACATCCAAAATATAGCACCAGGCCCTCCGATGCTTATGGCAACCGCTACTCCTGCGATGTTGCCCATTCCGATAGTTGATGACAATGCGGTGCTTAGTGCTTGAAGATGAGATATGTCTCCCGGCGCACTCTTATCATCATATCGGCCTCTTATAAGGGACAGGGCATGGCCCAGATACTTGAAACAGGAGAATCTGGATAAAATTAATAAGTATAGCCCACCTCCGATTAATAGAAGTACAAGAGGCAGGCCCCATGCCAAACTGGCAAACATTGATATGAGCTGATCTAATTGTTGCACAACTAACAAGGTAGGAAGTATCTATCAAATGAACTATTTCAAGAGAGTACGTTGTGCTTAGAAGGCAAAGTATAAGCGTATTCATTGAAAATGGGGTATTCCCTTGGATTTAATCAAATAAAATACTGATGTTTGCAAACTTTTAGGGATCACCAAGATTATTATGAAGGCATCATTGAGTTGTATTATATCTGTTTGCTTGTTTGCGGTATTGTTCTTTAGCTCTTGTGGAGGATCTTCCTCTGGTGGTGGCAATGTCGAGATTGCGGATTTGCCATTTGAGTCTGCTCAGACGGCGAAGGCTTATTCGGATATAGTACTCAAGTCAATCCGAACAAATAGGGAAAAGCCATTACAGGGACAGTTCAAAGAGGGCACGGCAGTCAACCTTGTCAAACTTAATCGAATCGTAGGAATGTATAGTACAGCGATTGGAGGCAGGGACGACTGGGATTATTTTGATTTTCATGACCTAAGCGGGAGTACTGATCAATCTCAAGGATTTGACTATGCCTGGTTAGATCAAAAAGGTCGATTGGGGTTACAGATCTTTGTCCTTACTAAGCATGACGGGACTAATTATTATATAGATAAGCTTGATTTTCAGAGTAGATTAGATGTAATAGAAAGCGTTAGCTTCCCAGCAGGTGACAACATCGATGACTACAAGAAAATCGATTATAACTGGGAGAAGAAATAATCATCTCCTAATTGTGAATCATAGTAGCATAATCTTTGGCGAAATAGGTAATTATAGCATCAGCACCAGCCCTTTTGATGGACAATAGGGTCTCTGGCATGGCCTTATCATATTCTAACCATCCACGTTGACAAGCAGCCTTAAGCATGGCACATTCTCCGCTCACATGATAAGCAGCGATAGGAAGAGCTGTATGAGATTTGAGGAGGCTTATGATATCTAAATAATTTAATGCTGGTTTGACCATCAAGTAATCTGCCCCTTCTTGTTCATCGAGTTGAGCCTCAATCAATGCTTGTCGACTATTGGCTGGATCCATTTGATAAGTTTTTTTATCCTTGGGAATACTTGGGTCTATAACAGGAGCACTATCCAAGGCATCTCTAAAAGGACCATAGTAGGCACTGGCATACTTGGCAGTATAGGACATGATAGATGTGTTGTGATATCCATTTTGATCTAGGGCAGACCTTATGGCTCCTACTCGTCCATCCATCATATCAGAAGGTCCGAGTACGTCAAAACCAGCTTTAGCTTGTGCAATGCCCATTTTCACCAATATCTCAATAGATTCATCATTGAGAATTTGACCATCTTGTACGATACCATCATGCCCGTCTATGTTATATGGGTCCAAAGCGACATCACTAATTATTGTTATATCAGGAAATTTAGACTTTATGATGCTTGCACATTTGAGATAATAGTTATCTGGATGGTAGCTGTATCGAGCGTTCTTATCTTTATAGAGTTCCTTTATTTTAGGAAAGATCATGAAACTATGAAGTCCTACATTTCTTGCAGACGCTATTTCTTCGATCAAATGGTCTGAAGACATTCTATAGCTACCTGGTAGGGAGCTTATTTCTTCTTTTATATCAATGCCATCAACAAGAAATAGTGGATATATAAGATCGTCTGTAGTAACGTGATTCTCACGGATCAAACTTCTGATAGATTCAGATTTTCTATTTCTGCGGGGTCTAATAT
>CAZJHC010000256.1:0-5643 GCA_964545645.1 uncultured Saprospiraceae bacterium | reverse complement strand
ATATAATGCAGTGTATATGACACTTATCAGCAATAAGGCCGATATGTAACATAGCTGACATCAAAACTATACTCCGAGTATAGTGAGGGTGCTATTTAGGTAGGCAATACTTGACTAATTATATACATTTAATCACATCCCAAGTCAATTCTTGAAATAAGATCGTTGTTTGGAAAACATAAATTTGACTTAACTGAGCTCGGTACATAGCGATCAAGTCGATCATCATAAAGAGCATTTTCTATAAAATCTGTCAATTGTGTCACTTCTTCATCCGTTAATTCTAATGGAACAAAGAATTCTGATAACTGATTCTCTCTCACATTGTCATTTAGAGATAAGGCCAGATTCTTATAGTCTATGACTTCTCTTATGGAGGTAAATGTCCCTCCATGACCATAAAATGGGTTATCCTTTAGATTGTATAGTTGAGGCACTTTAAACTTGTAATCATCCTCTTCTTTTTTAGTAAAGTTACCACGCCCCTTCATCGTAGGGTCATCAGGGTCAAAGTTGGCAACTTTATCAACATCAAAGTCTTCAAAACCGACGGCATGAAACTCCATGCCGGCTAGGCTTGGTCCATAATGACAATTGTTGCATTGAGCCTTGCCAAAGAACAAATTGGCTCCATGCTTTTGTGCTTCCGTCATAGCTGACTCGGTGCCCCTTAGCCATTGCTGAAACGGTGCTGCACTAGACATCAGCGTACGCTGGTAGGCCGCTATCGCCAGACCAGCACCTGTATTACTATATCGCATATCTTCTTGTAGGTTGCCCAGTGCTCGATCAAATAAGTCTTTATAGCCATACTTATCAATACTATCAGGGCTGTAATGCATCCGATGCACCTCCAATCCTGCAATAGCTTGAGTTTCCAAGCCCTCATAGCCCAAATGATTGATAGCCTTGGGTGTACCCTCTTCCCATTGCTCTTCTGTGCCGATATTGACGGCTGTTGCTCCAAACTGTCCATCCCATAACATATTGGTCTGAAAAGCCCCATTCATAGCGGACACCGCCCTAAGAGGTTGGACATCTATCTCTGACATCGGCACTTCAAAATCAATCAGGCGCCCTTCGCCAGCCGCCCCATATCCAATGCCTCCATCTCCTATGCCTTGTATCATACCTGCCTGAAATCCTGCTGCCGCATGATGACAGCTAGCACAAGAATAAGTCTGTCTCAATTGTTCAAATCTCCCAGTTGTTGAAAATGCCGTTTCATGAAACAATAGTTGTCCCAGTTGTACTTTTTCAATTGTTAGCGTATTATTAGGATCCTGAGGTATACGATTAAAATCCATACTGCCAGGCATTTGATAGCTTGCTATTCCCTTACTATTCTTGGAGGTATTAATTGCAAAACGTAACTCATCATCTAGAGTCTCGATATATTCTGAGGTACAACCCATCACTATAATCACTAACCATAGCCAACTCAGTCTTCTAAACATTTAATCTTTCGTTCTACATATTTGGACAGATGTAGCTGAGCTCGCCCACTACGCTTAGACATAAAAAAAGGGAGTAAGTGTAACTCTTACTCCCTTTTATTGTCAGCTTTGACTTAATTTATTTTCTTATACGGATTTTTGATAGCTCCGTACTGTTGACTTTATAGCTCACCAATCCTACTACTAATAGGATGACTCCAAGGATGATTAAGGCCCATTGTCCTAATGTCGGGATAGGATCTGAGAAACACGCTGTAGGTGCTAATCCACAAGTCTCATTGAAGGTATCACTGATAGCGCCAACAGTAAAGGCTATATCCGTAGTACTACTAGTAGCATCCTTATAAAAGGTTAACTCCAAAACATTACCAGGTGGGATTGTACCAAGAAAGCCTGGGGCAAATGGAGTAGCAGAAGTACTTGTCGGTGTAGGCATTAAAAATCCTCCTGGGTTAGAACTATTGTCAGTAAGTATGACCTGATCTCCCGCAGTGCCAATAATAGTTAACTTATCTTCCCAATATAGTACTGACATCCCATCATCGGAGAGTACGTTATCAGGGTTGCTACAAGAGCATGGGTCTAGAGCATCTAAAGTAGGACATGCTGGTATGTCAATGACCGTTAGGTTATCATCAAAACCCAAACTTATCTGAGCGGCCTCAGATAGGTCTTCAATATTGATATCTATCGTAACAAAGCCAGTAACCGGATCAGGTTCTAAAGCCATATCTGCCAAATAGAGATCACTTAAGGCCAAGAGTGCATTATTATCTTCCTCTATGAAGACACAGTTTTCTAAATCTGACACTCTCACTGGATCAGTTAATGCTGCCCCGCTAGGGCCTGTCACGACAATGCTTATGGTCGTTGACGGTGTTAATGCTTCATCACAGATGATTGGGCCTAAACTAAACTCAATATCCGCATCAAAACAATCCTCGGTTTCAAGGACACACAATCCTACATCAGATACTATGGTATTTGGATCACCTACACCTGGAATAATAGCGGTTGAAAGTGGTTCTGGACATCCACAGAAATTGAAAGAAGGTTCTGCAGCTACCTCTCCTTCAAAATCATCAAAGCATCCACAGCCCTCTCTACTTATATCCCAGGCGACATCTTCAGATGAGCAACTGAACTCTGCGCATGCAGCCACCTCGCTACAATCAGGTACACAGACCTCTTCTGTTATTCCATCTCCTAAATCTATGACTCTCAATACAAAACCATCAGGGCAAGAACCCTCAACGGCAAGAGGCAAGCATACATCACTAATGGCAAAAAATCCATCTGGACAACTAATTACGCCCTTAACAATGGCTGCGGCTGACGGTCTTCGACATCTGATAATCATCCCAGGACTCGTAGCAAAAACTTCCAAAGCCGTCAGAATAACTAATAAGGTTATTAATTTTTTCATTCTCATCAATAGGTTAGCTTGTAAATATAGTTATTAGATCTTAGTGATTTAAACTTTCTTCACATTGATATACAACGATTGGTAATTTCTTGCCCTTAACTGTCACCTCTCCCCTTTCTGTCAAAACAAATGCATTAGGTCTCTCTAATTTATGCATCGCCTCTTCACTGATCAATATACTTGCGCCCAACGTTTTGGTAGTGCTTTCAATCCGTGCTGCAGTATTTACTGTGTCAGAAATAAGTGTAGCATCACGTCGTTTTTCATCTCCAATTATCCCCATTATCAACGAGCCAGTATGCATACCCATACCAACCACAATCGGTTGAATACCTCGATCCTTCAAAATCAAATTATACTCTCTAATATTTTCTTGCATTTCTATACAAGCATTCAATGCGTCGCTCGGGCTATTCTGAAAAATAGCCATGATACCATCACCCAAATATTGGCTAATAAATCCTCCATTGCTGGCGATAATTGGCCCCATACGCTCTGCATACTCCTTTACGAAGGCAAAATTCTCCTTGGGTGTCATCCCTTCAGATATGGCTGTAAAACTTCGGATATCCGTAAATACTACAGTCACTTCTTTTTCAATCTGATCACCCAATTCTACATCAATAATCTTATCCTTACCGATTGCTCTAATAAAATCCATAGGAACAAAACGAGACATGGCCTGATTAACGTTTTGCTCAAATAGTGCTTTTTCTCTTTGCTTGGCTAATCTAAATCTCGAGAAAACAACATATGCAATGCCTAATAGGGCCAAGATGCCGCCTAAGAACAATACCTGTTGTACCCTTTGCTGTTGAGCTTTTAGCTCATTCTCGATTATTAGTCGTTTGTTTTCAGCTTCTTTCTTTTGAGTGTCCTGTTTAACTTTGGATGCCGAAATGAATTTTTGTCTATTATCATTTTGAATATCTTCCTTTAACTGACCGAAAAGCTCAAGATATTCATAGGCTTTTTTATAATTGCCCGAGAGGTTTTCGTTCTTAGCTAAGTGTTCGTATGCCTCTTTGATTTGCTCAGCAAACGATATCTCCTGGGCTCCCTCTAATCCTTCGAGCAAAAGCTTCTTTGCCTCATTAGTTTGACCTAATTCATTCAAGACTTTGCCTTTTGAGATAGAACTAAATACAATTTCTCTTTTGAGGTCCAGCGGAAGGAACCCGTTTAACGCTGTCTCATAATAATATAAGGCACGATTTATATTTCTCGACTTATCTAATAATGAGTCTAACTGACTTTGATCAAACAATACATCACCTATTCCATGATCTAAGTACCCTTTCCAGTACGATTTATTATAATCGTCCTGAATGAACTCCAATGATTCAATGCCTTTTTCGAAGACCAACATTGCGCTATCTAACATTCCTTCTTCTTGAAATGATAAACCGCCATTTAAATATACCGGAGCTAAATATTGACTTATCTCAGCTTCTTCTGTCCCTATATCCTTATCGACATCTTCGATAAACACATGGAGATCATTATAATAATCAATAGCAGTCTCGTAGTCATTTAAATCCATAAAAAGGGACATCAAATTGACATTTGCGATTAACTCACCGGCATAGTCTCCTAAGGAGTCTGAATAAACGATTGTTTGTTCATAGAGCTCTACAGCCTTTTCATATCGGTTAGTTCTTTGATATAATAGGGCCAGATTATTCATGTTTTCATTCAAATTCCACAAGTCACTGAGACTTTCATACTTCTCTTGAGCCACCAACAGATAGGTACGTGCAGAGTCTGTGTTGCCTAGGTAAAGGTAGTTGCGCCCAGTAAGAGCTGCTGTAGTAGCAACCTTTTTATCGTCATTAAGAGCTGTGGCTAATTTGAATTGTTCAGCTAGCGGTTCTATTGCTGCCGATCGGTCAATATACTCTAATTCACTTGTGATATTTTGATACACTTTGTATTTGTTGGAATCCAGGTCTTCGGTATCTAATACCAAAAACAGGCTATCAACATACGGTCCATATTGAGCATTGGCAGTTAGAACTACCATCATATGACTAAAAAGTAAGATGATAAGTCGACTATATCTCATTGTGCTCTTAATATAGGCGAAAGTAACGGGAGCAGAGATAAGATGAATCCCTTTAATTAGGTATAAAGCAAATTAAATCAATAAAACTTCTCTGTTATGACATTATACTAATCATGGTAAATTGCTCACTAAGCGCAAGCTGCGAGGTGAGTCAATCGTTTAGTTCAGTAGCAATTCCTTCACATCGTATGAGCCCAACATAAGGCGCATCAGACTAATCTTCTGACTGCTTAACTCATAGTACTTTGATCATCAGACCTAAGTCAAGACTATATACAACGCTGTCCCACGAGGGAATCAAGGTAGATCCCTCTTAAAACTCTCCTCCTCCCTCAAAGTCTCCACCACCTCCTGACGGTCGCTGTCGCTTCTTCTTCTGATTAATCCTATAGTTAAATGCCAAGTTGAAGGTCCTCGCCCTCCACTGAAACTCCGATTCTCGGAAGAATCCTTCTCCAAAAGTCTCTGATCTCCTCCTACGAGAATTAAACAAATCTCTAACGCTCAATGTCAATGTACTGTTAGAGGTGACATCTTTAGAAAATCCTACATCCAAAGAAGCAATGGCTTTGCGTAAGCCCTGAGTAGTCTCTACAGGTGCACGATAATTAAATCTCAATTGCAAGTCACTCTTATCCCAGAATGTAACCCTCGAACTTAACCTGCCGAACCAAGTATAATCATCGGCGGATAAA
>CAZJHC010000255.1:0-5660 GCA_964545645.1 uncultured Saprospiraceae bacterium | reverse complement strand
GAAGAAGCGTACGCATAAAAGCCATGCAATTGCTCTTTGCGGTCAATAGAGATCATGATCTATCGGTAGAAGAAGCGAAGGAGAGGTATTGGACCTATATAGAAGACACTTTTAGTCTCTATATACTCAATCTGGCAGTGATAATTAATATCGCTAAGATTGCCCAAAAGGATTTGGAGAATAGGAAGAAGAAACACCTTCCTACGGATCTTGATAAGATTTTCAAAGACAAGATCTATAATAATAGTCTTGTAAAGAATCTTGACTTGAATCCTTTACTCAAAAAGGAACTGGCGAAGCTAAAAGTAGAGGAATACATACAGAAGGATTATTATGATTCTATGTATAATGAATTTGCTAAGAAAGAAGAATATTCCAAATACATAACTAAAGAGAGTTCTAACGAAGATCACCTTGAGATCCTATTAGAGTTATATAGATTTTGTAGACAAAATGAACTCTTCAATGAGATCATGGAAGGGTATTTTGGCACATGGGTAGATGATAAATCTGTAGTCGTAGGAGCTGTAAAGAAAACACTTAAAGCCTTACCTCATGAATCAGATGATTTCTTCTTCAAGTATAAGTCTCCAGATGAAACAGTAAAAGATTTTGGTTATAATCTCTTCATAAGAGCGATAGAGAATGACGAAGAATTGTTGAAACAGATTGAGCCAAATCTTAAGAATTGGGAATCAGATAGAATAGCAATTATAGATATGATACTGATGAAAATGGCTCTTTGCGAGATGATGGGCTTTAATACGATTCCTACTAAAGTCACCATCAATGAGTATGTAGAAATCGCTAAGAACTATAGTACTGCCAAGAGCAAAGAGTTCATCAATGGCGTATTAGATAAGATCATGAAAGATCTCGAAGCCAAAGGAGATATTGTAAAAATAGAACGAGAATCTGATAGTTAATGGGTGATTCTGCTGATACGCCCAAAGTCATTATACTGGACTTCGGTTCTCAGTATACACAACTCATAGCACGACGAGTCCGAGAATTAAATGTTTTTTGTGAGATTTATCCTTATTCCACCAATATTGATTCCTTAGGATCTGTCAGTGCTATTATTCTTTCTGGTAGTCCTTGTTCTGTCAATCAATCCGATCGATTAGATGTTGATATTGACAACTTAATTGAGAGAGCGCCTGTATTGGGTGTGTGTTATGGCGCTCAATATATCGCTAACTATTACGGAGGTAAAGTTGCCAAGTCTGAGAAAAGAGAATATGGTCGAGCCTCTATAGAACTCATAGATCAAGATTCTTTATGGGACGGCATTACAGCTCATTCTCAAGTATGGATGTCTCATGCAGACACGATACTGGAGCTCAATGACAAGTTCAAGGTTATTGCCAAGACAGATACCATCCCTATAGCTGCCTACAAGCTCTCCAACAGCATTAATCCGGTCTATGGAATACAGTTTCATCCAGAAGTAACACATTCTATTGACGGTCTTAATATTTTATCTAATTTTTTGATAAATATAGCCGGAGTCACCACCGATTGGAGTCCTAAGTCTTACATCGAACAAACCATCGCTGATATAAAGTCAAGGGTTGGAGATGATAAAGTATTACTTGGTATATCAGGTGGAGTTGACTCTACTGTAGCAGCCCTACTGATACATAGAGCCATAGGTGATCAGTTAATATCATTCTTTATTAATAATGGATTACTCCGCAAGAACGAATACGAAGAAGTCCTAGAAGGATATCGATCTCAGGGCTTAAATGTGCAGGGTGTAGATGCCTCGGAGCAATTTCTTACAGCACTTCAAGACGTATCTGATCCAGAAACTAAACGAAAGATTATTGGAAAGACATTTATAGATGTCTTTTTAGAAGAGGCGAACAAATTGAAAGGAGTAAAATGGCTGGCACAAGGAACCATTTATCCAGATGTTATAGAATCTGTCAGCGTTAAGGGCCCATCTGCGACGATCAAGTCTCATCATAATGTTGGCGGTCTTCCAGATTATCTGGATCTTGACTTATTGGAACCACTGAGGATGTTGTTTAAAGATGAGGTGAGAAAAGTAGGTGCTGAGTTAGACCTACCTTCACAGTTTGTAAATCGTCATCCATTCCCAGGTCCAGGTTTGGCCATAAGAGTGCTCGGCGGATTATCACCAGAACGTATAAGACTTTGTCAAGAAGCTGATCATATATATATCACTATGCTAAAAGAAAGTGGATGGTATGATAAAATATGGCAAGCTGGTGCAATCTTATTACCAGTCAAATCAGTAGGAGTTATGGGTGATGAGCGAACGTATGAATATACCGTCGCTCTTAGAGCAGTAAACTCAATGGATGGAATGACTGCCGATTGGACCCCAATACCGTATGATCTCCTCGGAAGGATATCAAATGAAATTATTAATTCTGTAAAGGGCATAAATAGAGTAGTCTATGACATCAGTACAAAGCCTCCAGCTACTATCGAATGGGAATAAAGTGTTCATTTGCCTTTTGATATCATTTTGGTGTTTTTCTTGTTCGAGTACGAAGGTTCTTAATGACGGAAATCGTCCACAAGTAGTTAAGCCAAATACTCAATCACCAACTAATGAAGAACTATCAACCGCAGTGCCTATTGACACCATCGTTTGGAATATCACCTCGACATCTGATATAACTCCTATTACATCAGATATGTCGTCCGAAGTATTGCCATTTGAACAAGTTCGAGAAGATTACTATAACGTAGCACTATTGATGCCATTTAGATTGACAGGCAAAGCGATGGTAGATCTAAACCCAAGCAACCAGAAGTTTGCCCATTTTTATGCTGGATTACGATTGGCACTAGCGAATGAAAATACAATTTCGGTAGCCAGTCTGCATACTAATCGTTCTGATGACAACATCGACCATGTGCTCAATGATTTGTCAAGTGATACAGATGTAATTATCGGTCCATTTGACAGAAAGAGCATTGCTAAGGTAGCCACCTATGGTAAAGAAAACAAGATACCCGTTTTATCACCATGGACAGCATCTACCAGTGTCACCTCGGACAACCTGTTTTATTTACAATTAAGACCTAATCTCAGCTCCTACTGGAAGACAATGTTGAAGCATGCGACAAAAGAGATAAACAGATCTAATATCAGAATTATCAGCAATGCCGATGGCAGTGACAAGTCTATGATGTCTTTCATTCAAAAGCTCAATGAAGAAGAAAGTGGCTTGCCCATATCCCAACCAATCAAAGAATACCCAGTCTCGGAGGACTCCTTACTCTACAGTGATTCCCTAATCTTTAAAATGGCTTTTGAGGAAGAGGTCGAAGGATTTATTATCCCTCATTATAATACCGCCAAGCATGATAAATTTGTCTATGAATGCTTAAGAAAATTAAATGCAGAAAAGGAAGATAGAGCACTAAAGGTATATGCGATGCCTCTTGCAATTAATAGTGACAAATTAGACATAAACATCCTGAGCAATCTTGATCTACGGATATGCGACTATCGATTCTTTGATAAGAGATCCTCTGAATATAATAGATTTAAAAAAGAGTATTATGAGTCCTATGGTTGGTTGCCTACAGAAGACTCCTACTATGGGTATGATGTAGGTCAACTGTTGCGCCTTGGATTGAAAAATTACGGCAAGTATTTTCATTACTATATCAAAGAAAATCCAGTACCCTTAGATCAAATGACCATTCAAGTTATGCCCTATTATAATTCCGAAGGCGAACTGCTGTATCTTATGAATGATCATTTGGATATTTTCCAATTTGAAGATAGTTATTTCGGATTGAAAAATATTGATTGATAATGTCCATCGATATTCTTGAAAGAAGAATCTATAGGATGAAATCCGTTATCAGTCGTAGACAGTATGACCTAACGGTCGTGTTAGAAAATGTTCATGATCCGCACAATATAGGAGCTGTTTTAAGAACCTGCGATTCTATTGGGATTGATGAGATCTATGTACTCTATACTGATCCAAGGCTCCAAAAAGAAGGATTGAAAGTAGGGTTTAATAGTTCATCCGGAGTAAGTCAATGGATGAAGGTGCATTATTACGAAGATCTCGAAAAATGTATGAAGGATGTTAAAAGCAGATATCGCCATATATATGGTACTTCTATAGGTGAAAAATCCGTAGATCTTTATGACCTTGATTTGGCACAGTCATGTGCACTGCTGTTTGGAAATGAAAAAGACGGAATTTCAAATCAGGCACAACAATACGTAGATTATAATTTTTTGATTGCTCAGCATGGATTCGTCAAGAGTCTTAACATCTCAGTAGCTTGTGCAGTCACTTTATATGAAGCATATCGTCAACGCAATAGCAAAGGACTATATGAACGACAGTTTGGGGACACTCCTAAGGATAGGATACTCTTAGAACGATATGTCTCTATACATGAGCAAAAAAAACTCAATAAGATTAACAATAGATAGATAAGATCTTACTTCAGCTCTGAAAAGAATTTTTGCAATCTACGGCAGGCTTCTTTGAGCTGATCCTCGCTGGCAGCATAGGATATCCTTAAACAATTAGGAGCTCCGAATGCAGCGCCTGCTACTAAGGCAACATGAGCTTTTTGGAGGATGGTCATAGCTAAATCACTCGAATTATTGATTTGTTGATCTCCACTCTTCAACCCGATAAAATTGCTGCAATCAGGAAAGATGTAAAAAGCTCCTTGTGGTACATTTAATATTAACCCGTCAATCTTGCTTAGCTCGTCCAACATCATATCTCGTCTTTTTCTGAATATATCTCTCATTTTATTCGGTTCTGTTAATGGAGCTCTTAAAGCAGTAGCTGCGGCCATTTGACCAAAGGCCGTAGCACCCGAAGTTACTTGCCCCTGTATCTTAGCACATGCTTTGGCTATAAAATGAGGTGCCGCTATATATCCCAATCTCCAACCTGTCATAGCATATCCTTTAGACATTCCGTTTACAACGATAGTTTGATCGAACACATGATCATTTTGAGCTATAGAGTGATGCTCACCATCAAAGACGATATACTCATAGATTTCATCAGAGATGATGAGTAGATCATCATGTTGGTCTACTACATCTGCTATAGCTTTCAGCTCATCTTTAGTATAAACTGAACCAGTCGGGTTGCACGGAGAAGAAAACAGTAAAAATTTAGTTTTTGGCGTGATAGCCTCTGCAACTTGATCCGCAGTAACCTTAAAATCATTCTCTACCTTGGCCTCTATACAGATTGGATTACCACCTGCTAATTGTACGATCTCGATATATGACACCCAGTAAGGGGTGAATATTACAACTTCATCACCAGGATTGATAAGAGCCTGACACAGATTAGAAATACTTTGCTTGGCACCATTACTAACCACGATATTATGAATGTCATAATCCAAACCATTGTCACGTTTTAATTTATCCACTATAGCGTGGCGATAAGCTAATAGACCAGGCACAGGGGTATAATGAGTATATCCATCATCCAGTGCTTTTTTAGCTGCTTCGTTGACAAAGGCTGGAGTGTCAAAATCAGGTTCTCCAATACTCAAGCTAATTACATCATGTCCTTCGCCACGTAAATCACGGGCCATCTGAGACATTTTTAAGGTTGCAGATTCATTCAGATTTAGGACATAATCGGAGAGAATATTCTCAAAAGCCATATTAC